>NZ_JBHSED010000030.1:0-14039 GCF_042651945.1 Cohnella boryungensis
TGGTTTGATGCGCCCTTTTTCCCTGACTCGCACGCTTTCTGCTCAAGAAAATTTCCAAATCGCTCAATTCAGGGACTTGACATCATACCGCTGGACTTTGCATTCGCTATAGGCTTGACGGGCCGGACGTTTGCCGACGAACCCACTGATTCACCTGATCCTGATCCGACATGGACAACGCTTCGGCCGCATGCTCTCTCCATGCCGCATAATCCAGCTCGGCAATCTGCGCGCGGGCCGACAAGATCGAACTGGCGCTCATGCTGAACTCGTGCAGGCCTAACCCCAGCAGAAGCGGGATCGCCCGCTCGTCGCCGGCCATCTCGCCGCACATGCCTACCCATTTGCCCTGCCCGGCCGCCGCGTCGATGACCCATTTGACGAGTCTGAGAATCGCCGGATGACAAGGCTGGTACAAGTAGGAGACGGCTTCGTTCATCCGGTCGGCCGCCATCGTGTACTGAATGAGATCGTTGGTGCCGATGGAGAAGAAATCCACTTCGGGCGCGAAGGCATGGGCGGCGACGGCCGCCGACGGCACCTCCACCATCATCCCGATCTCCACGCTCTCGCTGACGGAATAGCCTTGCGATTGCAGGCTTTGCTTCTCCTCGTACAGAAGCTTTTTGGCTTGGCGAAGCTCCTCCGCTACGGAGATCATGGGAAACATGATTTTCAGATTGCCGTGCGCGCTCGCCCGAAGCAAGGCTCGAAGCTGCGTGCGGAACAAATCCTCGCGACCCAGGCAAAGCCGGATGGCCCTTAATCCCAGGAAGGGATTGCTTTCCTTGGGCAAGCTCATATAAGACAGCTCTTTATCTCCCCCGATATCCAGCGTGCGAATGACGACGGGCTTATCCCCCATCTTCTGCAGCACGTGCCGATATACCTGAAGCTGCTCGTCTTCGGAAGGGAAGTCGGCGCGATCCATATACAGAAATTCGGTGCGGAACAAGCCTATGCCTTCCGCCCCGTTCTCCAGCACCTTCTCCAGATCGGAGATGCCGCCGATGTTGGCGGCCAGTTCGACCTGCCGGCCGTCTCTGGAGCGCGTAGGCTGATCCCGCAACCGCTGAAGCGCCTGCCGTCGCCGATCATAGGCCTCTTTACGGGCCAGGTAGTCGGCCCTCGTATCGTCATCCGGAGAGACGATTACAGCCCCTTCTACCGCATCCACGATGACCCATTCCCCATCGTCGATTCGGTCGGTCGCCCCGTTCACGCCCACAACCGCGGGAATCTCCATCGAGCGCGCCATGATCGCCGAGTGGGAAGTCCGGCTGCCGATCTCCGTAATGAAGGCTTGAATCACGTTCAGATCCAATTGCGCCGTATCCGAAGGGGTCAAGTCCTCGCATACCAGAATCCCCGTTTCCGTCCATTCCGGCTCCCGATTCGCCACCCCGCGAAGCTGGTTCATCATTCTCCGGGATACGTCGCCGATATCCGTCGCGCGAGCTTGGAGCAGCTCGTCGTCCATCGCCTTCAGCATATCCATGTACATCTGGGCCACTTCATGCAACGCGGTTTCCGCGCTTTGCCGTTCTTCCGCAATCTTCAGGCGCACCCCCTCCAGCAGATCCGGGTCCGATGCCAGCAGAAGGTGCCCTGCGAAAATGTCCGCCTTTTCGGCGCCCAGCCGCTGCTCGGTCCTGTCGCGAAGGTGTTGAAGCTCCGTTCGGGCGCGCTCGGCCGCTTCCCGAAACCTCTGCCATTCCTGCTCCGCATTGTCGACCGTCCGAGGCTCCGGCACATAGCGCTCTTGCTCCAGCCTTATCGCCCTGCCGATCGCATAGCCGGGAGAAGCCGCCGTGCCCGTTAGCTTATGCTTCATGATTCGGTTCATGTCTCTTCCCCCTTTGTTCGAAGCTGCAAATACACCTCGTACCGAGCGAGCGCTTGCCGAAGAATCGGATGCCCGGAAGGCAAACCCGTATACCGCTCGATGACGGCCGACGGCCCTTCCTCCGCCAGCTCGGCTTGCAGAGACGCGGCCTCCGGATCGTCGGGAGCGTCGAAGAACAGAGCGGCCGCCATGCCGGAGGCCAGTTGCTCCGTGGGCAGCCCCGACTCATGCGCAAGCCTGGCCGGACGGACGAGCCGGTCCTGCGGGGACAGCTTCCGAATGGGAGAGCGTCCGACTCTCGCCACCTCGTCCGTCAAGTGCGGGTTCGCAAAGCGCTCCAGAATCCGCTCAACATACCTCCTGTGCTCACGACTGTCCCAACTATGCCTTCGAACAAGCATGTCTCCCGTCTCCATCAAGGTCCGCAGCACTTCGTCCTTCAGCTTCCCGTCGGCCATCACCTCTTGAATCGTCCGATATCCGGCAAGGTATCCATGATAAGCCGCCACGCAATGTCCGGTATTAACGGTGAACAGCTTGCGTTCAATATAGGGCTCCAAATCCGGCACGTAATGAATGCCGTCTATCCGCCCGGCTCCTTCCAGGAGAGCCGATTCGTCGACGACCCATTCGAAGAACGGCTCTACGACTACCTCCAGCGGGTCCTCGTTCTGCTGAATCGGTACGATGCGGTCCACCGCCGCATCGGGAAACGCCGTTCGCTGCTCCGCCTGACGAATGAAGGATTCGTTCAATAGCGCATATGTCAGCCCCTTCAGCTGCGCGCTGCCCCCGATCGTATTCTCGCAAGCAATCACGTGAAGAGGAGGCGCGTCCGATTGAGCGAGGCGCAGGGCGATTCCTTGCGCCAGAGCGGGAGCGACGTGCTTCAGCGCGCCGACCCCGACCGCCGTGGTCACGAGATCCGCTTCCGCGATCGCCGCAGCCACCTGCTCCGCGCGGCTGCCGTGCAGAGCGGTAACGCCGCTTACCCGGGTCTCGTCTCCCGTATCGTTAGCCAGCTTCACGGTGTACGACCTTCGCTGCTGCAGCAAGGAAACGATTTGATCGTTCACATCGACGAAACAAACCTCATAGCCCGCCTGCGACAGTGTCAGCCCGATAAATCCGCGCCCGATATTTCCCGCTCCGAAATGAACCGCCTTCATGGGGCCACGCCCGTCTCGAAAATCTCGATCAGCGTAGCCTCCGACGGAGCATGCAAAATCCGCTCCAGATTGTCGTCGTCCGCGCATAGCACGGCGACGCTCGTCAGCAAATCCATATGGTCGTCGCCGATCGCCGCGATCCCGATGACCAGCTTCGCCAGCTGCCCGTCGCCGAAGTCCACGCCTTCCGGCAGCACCGCGACGGCCATCCCCGTTGAGCGAATCAACGCCTTGGACTCATTCGTTCCGTGCGGAATCGCCAAGCCTCCCCCCATATAGGTAGATAGGCTGTCTTCGCGCTCGATCATGCGATCTATATATTCAACCGGTACATGCCCTGCCTGCACCAGCAGTTGTCCCACCAAACGAATGACCTCGTATTTGTCTTGCGCCCGGACATTCAATTTCACTTGAGCTGGCGATAAAACTCCCATTCTACTCTCTCCATTCCGCTTTGGTTTTTAAGAACTCCTCGAACTTCCGGGAAATCCATTGTTTGATCTCTTCGGCATCTCCCGTTCTCAGCAGCTCGATCAGCTCGGGGAACAGCAGCATCGCGCTCAATTCGCTGAGCACCTCCAAGGAAGCCTTCGGCAGCTCCGTCGGGGCGATCATCAGCAGGATTTGCTTCGTGTATGCCGGTCCTTCCCTCAAGGCAAGAGGGCGCCTCAGATCGAACAAGGAGACAAAAGGCTGCTTCACCTCCCGGCTTCTCGTATGGAACAGCGCCAGCTCCGTGTCGGGGATGATCTGGCTGCCGCTTCTCTCGCGTTCGATTAATTGAGCGATGATCGGCTCCGTCCGTCCGAGCTGCTCGCCTTCCTTGATCCTGTCGCAGATCAGCGTCAGAACGGCATGCAGCGAAGCGTTGTCGGGCTCTTCCAATCGGTGCGCTTCGAACCGGTCGATCAGCTTCAGCATGATATCGGAGTACATCTTGATCTGACGCAAGCTGTTGATCGCGGACGGACGCGGCTTCTTCTCCGTTCTCACGGGGGCCCTCTTGAGCGTGATGTTCTGAATGAAGGCTCGAAGCGACTCCGTCTCTTCCGGCGTCAATAGCGGGCTTAGCTTAATGTATTGATCTATTGGCAAGGGCAGGTCTACCGTCGAAATAATCAAATCGTATTCGTCCTGCGGAACTCTCGACGCCTCGTACCAGGATACGTGGTCGATCAGCTCGACCTGGGGCAGCTCCTTGGCCAGTCGCACGGCCAACAGCTTGGAGGAGCCGATGCCGCTCGTACAGACCAGCAGCGAACGGACGGTTCGGGAAAATTGCCTGGCTCGCTCCAAGGCGGCGCCAAAATGCATGACCAGAAAGCCGACTTCCTCGTCCGGCACGGAAATCCCCTTCAAGACGCGATGCACGCTGAGCTTGACGATCTGAAACAATTCGGGAAAATCCTTCTTGATTTGCGCTAGCAAAGGATTGCGAATAGCGATGCCTTCGCGAATCCGATCCAACGACGAGCTCAAATGATGAATGAGCCCTTCCGTCAAGGAGCGATCGGGCTGCGGAAGCTTGACCGTCGCCTGCGCGGCGACTTGCTCCACCAGCTGATGAACCAGGTCCGCCAGCCGCATATCCTGCCTGAACTGCCACTCCTGCGCATCGGCATGCTCCCACCACTGCAGCAGCTTGCGCAAATAATCGCTTTCCCGCTCGTTAACCTCAAGCTGCAAAATCCGCTTGAAAAGCTGCAAGCGCTCGTCCGCAGGAGCCCCCGTTCCGGAATCCCCCTCAATCAACCGGCCTTTGCGAATACGGGTCAACGCAACGGACAGATGAATCAGCAGATGGGTGTACATTTCTTCCGACAGCGCCGTGGGGTACGTCTTCTCGAAGGTCCACAGCGCTCTTTCCGTCTCGAAAAACAGTTCCTTGCCAACCAGGGCCAGCAGAGCCTTCGTCAGGGGGTGAACCGGCTGCTCCACATGCTTGCCGAACAGATCGGAATCGTCCAGAAAATGAATGGCCAGCTCGACGATCAGCCGTCGCTTGGCAGCCTCTTCTCCTTGCAATTCCACGCCGTAGCCTCTTCTGCGGACGAGCGTCAAGCCGTACCTGGCGATCCACTCCTCCTCCAGAAAATCCAGATCGCTGCTGATCGTCGGCGTCGCTACCTGCAGCTCCGAAGCCAGATAAAACAGCTTTACGGGATCCTCATGCTCCAATAAGAGACATAACATCAAAACTCTGCGTTCCTCCGCGGAATATTCGGGACTGCTATGCTGAAACAGCATCTGACTCAGCCGCTCCAGCTGCTGCTCGCTGCCTTGAATCTGGATGCCGATGCCCGACTTTTTAATCAGCTTCATGCCCAAGGAAGCAAGAATGTGTTGAATATCTCCCAGCTCCCGATGAACCGTTCTCGCGCTCACCACAATTTCTTCCGCGATACTGCCTGCCGTCTGGTCCTGTGGATGGTTGAGCAGAATGCTCATGATTTGGCGCTGCCGGTTCGACAACTTCGCCATCCCTTAATTCCTCCCCAAGGACGCGCGCCTTCGGTATGTTCATCCGGCCCGCAGGATATCAAAATATGCTCACCGCCGACGTTGCCGCCGGCGCTGAGACGAGTATTCTTAGCTTAATCTTTGGACCAATTCGTCGTACGCGGGACTCTTCAGGAAATCGTCTATCGAAAGATGCTCCGCGTTCGGCGCCTTCTGGAACGCCCGCGCCGTTAAAGTCTTATGCGTGATGACGATATCCGCATCGCCCGGAATATCGCTGATCGCCGTATTGACGACCGTCACGCCGATCCCTTCGGTCTTAAACCTCTTTCTCAGAATCGAGGCTCCCATCGCGCTGGAGCCCATGCCGGCATCGCAGGCAAAGACGACCTTGGCTACCTCCGATTTGTCCTTGACAACGGCGGCCGCGCCGACTTGGGCGATGCCCTTCGCTTCATTTTTCATCTGCTGCACGCTTTCCTTCGCTTTGTCCAAATCCTCTTCGACTTTTTTGCTCGTCTTCAGCAGGAGCGATCCGACCAGGAAGGACACCGCCGCAGCTACTGTTACGGACGCGAGCACCGGAAACAGCCCGCCCTTGGGCGCCATTAGGATGTAAGCGAAAATACTGCCCGGCGACGGCGCCGCCACCAACCCCGCCCCGAAGGCCAGAGAAGTGAACACTCCTGCCATGCCGCCTGTGATCGCAGCCAGAATCAAGCGGGGATTCATCAGAATGTAAGGGAAATAAATTTCGTGAATGCCTCCAAGGAAGTGAATGATCGCCGCGCCCGGCGCGGATTGTCTCGCCATCCCGCGGCCGACCAGCATATACGCCAGCAAAATGCCTAATCCGGGACCGGGGTTCGACTCCAGCATGAAAATAATCGATTTCCCGGCAGACGAGGCTTGCTCCAGCGCAAGCGGACCCAGCACCCCGTGATTGATCGCATTGTTCAGGAACAACACCTTGGCCGGCTCGATGATGATGCTGGCCAGCGGCAGCAGGCTGTGGTCGATCAGAAATCCGACGCCCTCGCCCAGCACCTTGCTGATGCCCGCCGCGATCGGTCCGAAGATCTTGTAGGACAATAGCGCAAGGCCGCCCCCGATAATCCCCGCCGAGAAATTGTTGACGAGCATTTCAAAGCCTGCACGAATTTTTCCTTCTACCATTTGATCGAATTTTTTCATGATCCACGCAGCCAATGGACCTACGATCATCGCTCCCAGGAACATCGGGACATCCGTGCCCACGATTACCCCGATTGTGGCGACGGTTCCCAGCACCCCGCCCCGCGCGCCGTGAATCATATTGCCGCCCGTATACGCGATCAGCAGCGGCAGCAGATAAGTAATCATCGGCCCAACCAGAGTGGCCAGATCGGCGTTCGGAAGCCAGCCGGTCTCGATAAATAAGGCCGTAATCAATCCCCAAGCAATAAAGGCGCCGATGTTCGGCAGCACCATCCCGCTCAAGAACCGTCCGAAGCTTTGCACCGCTATCTTGATGCCTTTGCCAGATGCCTGCTTTTCCGTTTTTGTACCCACAGGACAATCTCCCTTCCGCATAGTCCCCCTTGTTCCGCACTTCGGCAAGAGCGAGGGGTTATGTCTCTCATAGTAGGTTAAAGCGCTTACATTGGCAATGAAATGTAAATTAGGTTGCGGCAATAAGCTTATTGACAGAATCTTCGCAGCGCATCGCTTCTCATGGGGATTCAACGCCCGAGTCTGTATGCCGCCTTTGGGGACAAGCAGGAGCTTTTCGAAACCGCATTGCGTCGATATCAGGCTTGGCACGCCTCCCAGATCAGGTCGCGGCTTCAGCATGGCGATTCCGTCAAAGCGGCCTTTCGGGAGCTGTTTGAACACATGGGGACGGAAGAACAGGAGAATACGGATGTGCAACGAGGATGCTTCAGCATAAATACGATGGTCGAGGTTGCTCCGCATGATCCTAAATATGCGGTTCTCACTCGCGAGCATCAAATGTATTTGGCGGCAATATTCAAGGGAACGATTGAACAAGGACAACAAACAGGAGAATTATCCAAAGGGCTGAATGCCGAGGCGCTTGCTCATTTTCTTGTCATCGCTATGATCGGGCTGACGGTCATGCTGAAATCTAGACCGGATCGCACTCTCGTCAGACAGAGCATTGAGACGGCCCTATCCTTGCTTGATGAGAGAGCATAAGGCCAGCCTCCTATACGACAAAAAAAAGCAAGGAAACTATTCGTTTCCTTGCCCGATGTCGATCAGTTCAAGCAGAGCGGCGGGAATCTGAAACTCCTCGTCGCGGATAATAATCCGCTTCGTCCCCGTTCCTCCGTTCTCCATATGGCTTTCCTTGATCTCTGCGATTTCGTGGTGCAGCCTCTCCATCTGCTTGTCGAGAGCGGCGGCCGAATCTGCGGCCTCCTTCAGCTCCTGGAGCAATCTGGGCGGGACCGTCTCGTTGTACTTGTAGAAAATCTTATGCTCCAGACTCGCCCAGAAATCCATCGCGATCGTGCGAATCTGCACCTCCACGCATACCCGCTCCTGGCGATCCGACATGTACACCGGCACGCCCAGAATGAGATGGAGGCTTTGATAGCCGTTCGGCTTCGGATTCTGAATATAATCCTTCGTCTCCAGAATCGTCAGATCGCTTTGATTGCCGAGCATATCCCGAATCCGATAGATATCGGACACGAACGAACAAGTAATCCTCAGCCCGGCAATATCCTTGATGTTGCTGCGGATGCTGGGGAAGGAAATATCGCATCCCTTCCGGTTGATTTTGTTCAAAATGCTTTCCGGCGATTTCAACCGCGATTTCGTATGCTCGATCGGATTATAATCATGCAGAAAATGAAACTCTTCCTTCAGAATTTCGATTTTCGTCTCCAAGGAGTCCAGCGCGAATTTGTACATCATTAAAAATCGGGTGATTTCGTCCTTGAATCGTTTGAATTGCTCCATCGGTAACGGTAAATTGGTCAGAATGATTCACCCTCTTGAAGGGCACGCCTTATTTGCCCAGTAGTATGCGAGTATACGGCGAATCAATCGGCAGCATAATGACAGGCTCGTTATTCAGCGTCGTTACGTAGCTTTGCAAGGTCCGGTAGAGACTGTAAAACGCGGGATCCTTGCCGTAAGCTTCGTTATAGATTTTCGCGGCTTGCTGCTCGCCTTGCGCGATAATCTTCTTGGCGTCGGCCTCGGCTTGAGCAAGCAGCTCCGTAGCCGTGCGATCCGCTTTCGACGTAATTTTGCGAGACTCCTCGTCGCCCTCCGACAGATAGCGGGCGGCAATCGATTGGCGGTCCGAGATCATCCGATTATACACGCTCTGCTTATTGCCTTCCGGCAAATCCGTGCGCTTGATCCGAACGTCGACCACCTCGATGCCGTAATTATCCCGCAGGATAGCTTCCGAGACGTCCTTCGTTATCTCGTCGTTGATGTTGCCGCGTGCCGTATTCTCACTAATGATATTATCATAATTGATTTCGGAAAGCTTGCGCCGCACGGAATTGTACACCGCTTCGTCGATCCTCTGCACTCCGCCGCTGACCGTCTGAACGGTTCTCAGGAAGTTTTGCGGATTTTTGATTCTCCATACGGTATAGTTATCGACGATAATCGGTTTCTTATCCTTCGTCAGAATCGAGGTCGGGTTGCTCTCATAGGTCATCTGATATTTAGGTAGCTGAGAGACGCTCTCGATAAAAGGAATCTTGAAATACAGGCCGGGGCTTTCCTCCACCCTGACCGCCTCTCCGAACTTCAGGACGACCTTGTATTCGCCTTCCTTGACCACGAACAGCGAGCTGGCCAACAGAATAATGGCGACGATCGCCGCTCCAAGAAAGATAATCAGCTTTTTACTCATTTGGACGCCCCTCCCTGCTGAGCGCCCGTTGCTCCGGACGCTGTACCCGATGCCGTGCCCGATGCGGCGCCCGTATTGCGCAGCAGCTCATTGATCGGCAAATATTTGACGGTGTCGCCGCCGGAATCGGAGATGAAGATTTTCGCGTTAGGCAGCACCTTCTCGAGCGTCTCCACGATCAAGCGGCTTTCGGTAACGCCCTTGTTCTTCACATACTCCATATAGATCGCGTTGAATTGCGCCACGTCCCCTTCGGCGTTGAGAATCCGCGATTTCTTCTCGGCTTCGGCGTTCTCGATCAGCGCCTGCGCTTCCCCGCGCGCCTTCGGAATCTTGTCGTTCTCGTATTTGGCCGCATTGTTGATCTTCGTATTTTTCTCCTCGCGGGCGTTCGTGACCTCGCGGAAGGCGTCCTCCACCAGGCCGCTCGGCGGCTCGATGTCCTGGAACTTGATATCGATGATCTGAATGCCCGTATGGTACTTCGTTTGCAGCTCCAGCAGCTTCTCGCGGACTTTGTCCTGAATGACGGTCTTCCCGTCCGTGATCGCGTAGTCAAGCTTCTCGGAGCCGATTACGGAGCGAATGGAAGAGCTGGCCGCGTTGCGCAAAAATTGCTCGGGATTGTCGATATTGTACAGATACTCGCGAATATTGCTGATTTTCCATTGTACGACCGCGTCGGCGGATACGATGTTCTCGTCTCCCGTGATCATCATCGCTTCTTCCTCGACGGGCGTAGAGACATCCCCGTTCTGGCGGTAGCCGATATGAATGCGCTGGGTCAGCTCGGCCGGCACGATGACGACCTGCTGAATCGGATAAGGCCATTTGAAGTGCAGACCCGCAGTCGACTCCCCCGTATATTTGCCGAAGGTAAGAATAGCCGCCCGCTCCTGCTCCTGTACGGTATAAAAGCAGGAATAGCCAATAATGACCACCAGCAATGCAGCGACGCCAAGGCCGATTTTCTTCAGCAAGCCCGGCGGCAAATCAAGCGGATTGTTATTTCTTCTCGGTATTGTTTCCAGTTCCATGCAGCGTTGTTCCTCCTTGGTTTCGTCAAATCGTCTCTATTCATTACGCAATAGGCTACATTCCGTTTCAAAAACGTTTACACGCCCTGCTCCGAACGGCCGGGAGCCTTAGTCGCATCGGCTTTGATCCGCGCGAAAAAACCGCCCCGGGCAGGGCGGTTCGTCAGCATGGCGCAGCAGAAGGCGTTGTCGATCAAGCTCAGAATGCGCCGGGAAGATGGCGAATTTCCCGCACGCCGCCGCTGCCGAACGTGACGGCCACGACATCGAAACGCACAGCCGTCGGGGCAACCTCGCGCTGCTTCAGATATACGGCTGCAACCTCGCGTACCTGGCGGCATTTGCGCGGCGTAACCGCCTCGATGGCCGTACCGAACCGCGTCGGGTTCGTCCGGGAGCGCACCTCGACGAAGACGAGCGTATCCCCGTCCCGCGCGATCAGGTCAATCTCGCCGTAGCGGCAGCGCCAATTGCGCCGCTCGGGGACGATTCCCGCTTGCGCCAAATATTCCGCGGCGGCCGCCTCTCCCGCGCGCCCTGTCTCCGTCTTGAGGCTTTTCGCCGGCGACGGGCTGTCCGCTTTCTTCATCGCTACCTCTCCTCGTACAGCGCCTCCGGGCCGCAAGCGAGTCTCGCTTGAAATGGAAGTCCGGCCAATGATTGCAAATGAAGCGGTTTCTTGTAAATCCACTATACCACGGACCGACTTTGCCCGCCAACGGTCTGCGAGGCGGAAATCCTTCGCAGAGGCCATACATGGTTGGGCGACTCGCCTAACTGCCGCGGCATGCAGGTCGTATAGCCCCTGACATGGCGGTCCATGCGTCGATGCGGCGATCCAGGTGTCGATGCGGCGGTCTGGGCGTCATGCGGCAGTCCGGGTGTCGGCACGGCAGTCCGAGCGTCATGCGGCGGTCCGGGCGTCGATGCGGAGGTACCGAGCGTCATGCGGCGGTCCATGCGTCGATGCGGCGGTCTGGGCGTCATGCGGCGGTCTGGGCGTCATGCGGCAGTCCGGGTGTCGGCACGTCGGTCCGAGCGTCATGCGGCGGTCCGGGCGTCGGCACGGCAGTCCGAGCATCATGCGGCGGTCCGGGTTCTGTCCCTTATGCGCGGCCTTCGTCTTCCGTCGTTCTATCAAGTCACATTGGAAGAGTAAGTACGTTGCACGCCTGAATTTATTTGTATAAAGTACAATTAATCTCAGGACTTGATATCGTTTCGGGAAAATAAGTGCCATACTGCAACTAATCATAGGTTTCTCTGCCAAAGGATTGGATTTCACTCGAATTAGTTGTACTCAGTACAACTAGACGCGTACTCGATTCCCATATTGAAGAATCTAGTTGTACATTTTGCATCTAATGCTCCCTCATCCGTGTCTGTTGCCTGCAAGAGACAGCTTCAGAATGCCAAGACGAGCTGCTAAATTTGCTGTATGGCCTGCTTCGGCTCCCCGGGAATGACGGAGTATGGACATTTGCTCCATGGCCTGCTTCTGCTCTCCGAGAATGACCGAGTATGGACATTTGCTCCACGGCCAGCTTCGGCTTTCCGGGAATGATCGAGTATAGACGAAAGTCCGGTGGATGGATGAACTTTTCCAGGCCGCGGATCAAATGACTAAAACGGCAAATGAGGTTGATCATTGATGAAAGCCCTATCCAAAATTGTTGCTTGCGCCGCTCTGGGTGCTATCGTTGTTGCCGGGTCCGCTTATGCGGGAACGAAGCTGAAATTGACGATCAATGGACAAGCGTACGAGCCGACGTATCTGGAGCTGGAGGTCAAAGACGGCAAAGCGCTTGTTCCGATTGACCGGCTTGCCGAAGTATTTAAGGGAAAAGCGGTCTACGATACCGCCAACAACGAGCTGCAGCTCACGCTCCCGGACTCGGCCCAGCAAGCCGTCCAGATCGATAATCTGAAGAGAGGACTGGTGCCTGCTACCGCCAAAGAAGCTTTGGATACGTGGGTCAGAGGCATTCAGAACCGCAATGGAACGCTGCAGTTCGCCGTGTTTTCTTCCGGCCTGCGGGCCAAAACGAAAAAGGAATTCGAAGAGAACTATTGGACGACGGGCGGCTCCAGTCCGCATATGACCGAAATCCGAAAGCTCAAGACCAGAATCGTGAACAAAACGACGACAAGGTTCTCGTTCGATTACGGCCTTGCGTCTTCCAATTGGCAGGGCTCAGGCTCGGCGATCGTCACGGTAAAGAAAACGGTCTCCGATGGCAGAGAAGGCTGGTTTATCGCGAATATTCAAATGAAGGATCCCGGCGATACCGGACTTACAATCGGCGTCGAACCGATAAAGCCGCAGACGCCTTAAGGCGGCAGCAGACCGCCTGCGGACGCTCGGGCGAAACAAGCAGCAAAAAAGCCGCATAATCGCGGCTTTTTTTGCTGTCAAGATATATTGTCGGATCGCCGATCAAGCCGCCCATTCCGCCAGACTCAGGGCTGCGTTCGTCCGCCGCCCTTCATTTTCGTTCCGGCGCGCCGGTCCGAACGATAGACGAAGCTAAGCACCTCCGCGACCAGCCTGTACAGCTCCGGCGGAATTTCCTGGTTCAAATCCAGCTTGGACAGAACCTCCACCAGGGAGGAATCCTCCTGCAGCGGAACGCCGTTCTCCTGCGCCCGGCGCATAATCTCCTCGGCGATAACGCCCTGGCCCTTGGCGACGACAATCGGCGCCGAGCCTTGCTCCGGCTCATACTTGAGCGCCACCGCTTTCTTCGGTACATGCTTCTTGCCTGGGCCCGCCTCGTTCATGCTCTATAGTCGACTCCCTTGTATGGTTTGGCGGCATAGGCGCTGGCCAAGGCGGTCTTCGGCGCATGGTCGGCCGGCTGGGCCGAAGCGAGAGAGCCGCTCTTCCATTCCGGCAGCGGAGAAGCCGACAGAGAGAGCAGTTGAAAGCCTGCCGTAGACATGCCTTCGGCAAGCTCCTCGCGCGCATTCTCGATCAGTGCCGTCATTCCGGGAAAGTCGCTCAGCAGCTTCAAGGAAACGATCCGGTCGACAACCTGCACGTCCACGACCGTATCGCCGAGATGGCGCATCCGCAAGTCGAACAGCAGATGACAATTGTTCACGTCCCATTCTCCCCGGCGGCCGCGTCTCGTCTGGACATGGACGGTCGCCGTCGTATCTCCGTCGGGCCCTTTCATCGGAACGAACAGCGTCATATGGCTGAGCGGGGCGGCCATGCTTCGGTCGGAGGAGAGCAGCAATTGCTGGCCGGTGACCTGGCCGGCCAGCGTCTGCGCCGCCTCGCGCAGCACAGGCGGCACATCGTCATGCGACGCCAGGGCGAGCAGCGCGCTCTTGAGCGTCTCTGCGGCGGGCCTCGCCTCCTGCCCGGGGGCATCAGCCCCTCCGGGCGTCGCGGCTGCGCCCGCAGCCTGCCCGGCATCCCAGCCGCCGGGCAGCCTTGCCTCGGCGCCGTGCAGGAGCTGCCGCTCATGCCCGACTCCGAGCCACTGCAGGAAGCGGCCAATCCACGCCGCTTCCTGCTTGGGCGCCGACGCCTGCGCATTCGCCGCGTCGGCACGGCCCTCGGCGCGGCGGCCATCCGCGGCCGCGCCCTCTGCGGCAGCGGGGCGATTCGCCCCCGCTGCCCGCTCCTCGGC
>NZ_JBHSED010000031.1:0-75709 GCF_042651945.1 Cohnella boryungensis
GCCGTGACGACTTCGTCGCACGGGTTCGCTTCCAGTTTTCAGGGCGCAATCTGCCCGATTGACGAAGCACTCTCCATCCCGGAGGGTGCTTTTTGGCATTTCATTTTCTCATTCGGTTCGCGTAATCTGCGTCATTCTGAACGCTCGGTTCTCGCTTTTTTTCTGCTCCCCCGGCGTGTGCCCATGCCCTGCGTCGCGGAAGCCATACAATAAGCATGGGATCGAAGTCTGAAGCGAGCGGAGGTGACCCTTTTCCCATGAATATTGCTTTCGATATGTTTTTTGCCAAGACGGAGGCTATGAAAAGAGGAATCGGGCGGTACTCCCAGAACATGATCGAAGCCATTCTTAACCAGGATGCCAAGCATACCTATTATTATTTCTACCCGGACGTCAGCAAAGGCGCGGAGTACCTTAAAGACCAGTTGCAGCAATTTTTGTATCGCAATCGAATCGATGTCTACCATATGACGAGCCCTTTTAACCTGTTCCACCTGCCGGCGAATCTGTTCCAAGCCTATAGCGACTCCATGCTGAACAAAGCCTGGTTCGGATATACACGGGTCGCGGCAACGCTCTATGATGTCATTCCTCTCGTGCTGGAGAAGCAGTACATGAACGATTTTGTGAGACCGATCTATATGCGGGTCATTGAAATGATTCGGTCTTGCGATATCATCTACGCGATTTCGGAAACGACCAAGCAGGATGCGGTCAGATTGGCGGGAATAGAACCGGAGAAGATCAGCGTCATCATGGGTGGTTACGATCCGAAATTCAAGGTTTTGCCAAAGCGCGCTCCGGCTGCGGCGGCAGAGCGTTATGGAATTGTGCGTCCGTACGTTCTGTGCACGGGAGGAGACGATCCGCGCAAAAATCTGGCGAGGCTGATCGAAGCTTTTATCGGGGCGAACCGCAAGCTGTCCGACGCCTATCAGCTTGTCATCGTCTATAACTCTTCGGCAACCGAGAAAAGCGCTATGCTTGATCAGGCAAGCCGGCTCGGAGCAGAAGGAGCGCTCGTGATTACAGGCTACGTTGCGGACGACGAGCTGGTGGAGCTGTACAACGGCGCCGCTCTGTTTGCTTTTCCCTCGCTTTACGAGGGGTTCGGTTTGCCGATTGTCGAGGCAATGGCATGCGGAGCTTCGGTGCTGACGTCCAACAATTCCTCTCTGGCGGAGATCGGAGAGGATAAGGTATATCAGGTCGATCCGGAGAGTCTTGAGAGCATAGCCGACGGCCTGGTTTATTTGTTGACCCGGCCGCTGCTGCTGCAGGAAATGGCGGAGAAAGGCTTGAAGCAGGCCCGGAAGTATAACTGGGAAACGGTAGCGCTTAAGGTGATGGAAGGGTATGAGAAAGTATACCGCAGAAAAATCGCGGTGTTTGCCCCAAGACATGCGTTCTACCCGCAAGCCTACGGCACACTGTATGAGGCTGTTCCTTATCTGACGAATCGAAGCGATGTCGATGTATACGTCGAACAGGTTCTAGTGGAGGAACGGGGAAAAGCGAGGAGGCAGGATAGTCCGATCTCCGTATATCCTCATACCGAATTCGAGCAACGCAAAGGCCAATATGAGTATGTCCTCTATGAGCTCGGCAACGAGGAACGTTATGCGTTCTTGCTGCCCTACCTGGCCAATATGGCGGACCAGCCGGGGATTGTCGTTCTGACGGAGGAGCACCTTCACGAGCGGATGTGGAAGAGCACCATTGAGGGCAACGATCTCCAGGCTTATTATCGCGGCTTGGCTAAGGAGTTCGGGCTTCAAGCGCGCCAGTGGATGAACTTAATCTTCGAGGGAAAGATCGCACGCGCGGAGGTACCGCTGTATCGCGAATATTTGGATAACGCCAATTTCATTCTTGCGTATAGCCGAAGAGCTGAAGACAAGTTGGCGAAACGGCAGTACCGGCGCGTCCTGCATGCCCCCGCCCCGGCCAATCCGGGACTCGCCGCAGCGTCTTCGGGCAGCTCGCCGTTCCTGCTGGCAAGTGTGGCTGACGGAGGGAATTCGTTTCCGTTTCCGTGTCCGATAGTTCTGAAGGCGCTAGGCAGGCTTGCGGCTCAAGGAGACGCGAATTTTCGCTATACGATCCTATCGGACCGCGAGCTGATCTTGTCCCCCGAGCAGCTTACGCTTATAGAGGAGCTGGGGTTACGGCGGCATATCCGACTGAAGAAGATCATCTCGATCCAACGCTACAAGAAACAGCTTGCGCGAACCGATGCGGCCATCGCCTTATTTCCTCCAGGCTCCGAGGGGGCTCCGGATACGGTGATGGAGCTGGCTGCGGGGGGCATTCCCACGATTGTGGCGGACTCGCTCGCATACGAGGATTTTCCCGCGGATGTGTTCGTGAAAATCCCGACGGGCGAAGAAGCGGAGGACGCTTTGCTTCAAGCTTTAACAGAGCTTTATCGAAGCAAAGACAAGCGAGAGGCGCTGTCCGAGCGAGCAAAAGCTTACATGCACGAACGGCAATCGCTGCCGCAATTCGCGGAGATGCTTCAGGATGCGATCGATCAGAGCGGCCTTCTGGGGGAGGCCCCAACCGTACTCTGGCGCATACAACAGAGCCCGGACGGCGTGCCGAGCATTCGCAATATATGACGAAGGGAGAGGAACGGATGCTGGGCTCGCAATTGTGCAGAGAAACGGATTTCGCCGAGCCGTGGTTTATTCAGAGCTGCTTGAAGCTAGGGGAAAAAATGAGGTTTCACCGGAAGCTGTGGGAGTGGTGCTACATTTATGAAGCGCTGCGCGAACGGGTAATGCTGATGCCGTTCAAGCGGGGACTCGGCTTCGGAGTCGGGAAGGAGCCGCTGACCGCTGCATTCGCCGCCTATGGAGCCGAGATTGTGGCAACCGATCTGGAGGTCGAACGCGCGAAGCAGCAAGGCTGGGTCGATACGAATCAGCATGCCGTCAATTTGGCGGACTTGAATGAACGGGGGCTGTGCGATCCTCATCAGTTTGCCCAGTTGGTGACCTACGAGAGCGCCGATATGAACCGGATCAGCGACGCCTACACGAATCAATTCGATTTTACATGGTCTTCCTGCAGCTTTGAGCATCTTGGCTCCATCGAGCACGGCAAACGCTTCATCGTAAATCAGATGAAATGCTTGCGGCCTGGCGGCGTGGCCGTGCATACGACTGAATATAATCTGACGTCCAACGACGGTACGCTGGAAGCCCCAATACTCGTAATCTTCCGGCACAGAGACATAGAAGCGATGGCCGACGAGCTCAGACGGGAGGGCTACCGGATTACGATCGATTATACCGCAGGCACGGGCCCTAACGAATCCTATGTGGATCTGCCGCCCTATAGCAACCCCGTTCATCTCCGCCTTATGCTCGGTCAGTATGTATCCACTTCAATAGGGCTGATTATCGAGAAGCCCAAGTTCTGACATGGAAAAAGCCGCCGAAGCGGCTTTTTCTTCTATCACCGATCCCGACCTACTGGCGAATCATCAGGAGATCCCAATGCAGATGGCCGGTATGAGCGGCCAGAGTATCCAAGGACACCGGAGCGATCGCTTCGCCGTTCATCGGCACGTTGTAGATGGTAAAGCCCTTATCCACGAAACGCTGCATAATCGGACGAGGAGCATGGCCTCCCCAAAGCATCGGTAAATATTCCATGAAGATGACCATTCTGCCGTTAGCTTCAATAACCTCGAAGAGGCTATCCATAATATACGGCTCGCCGCCGTCGATATCGATCTTGACCACGTCGACCTTCTTGGAAGGGCCTAGCAAATCCGACAATACGGCTTTCTTGACCTTCGTGCGGGTGACCTGATTAATCTCCAGCATGGAGGGATAGAAAATGCTGGACCCGCCCTCCCCGCGGGTTTCGATGACCTCTTCCCCGTTCGAGTCCGACAGCATGACCCGGTGAAGCTTCACATGGCCGTATCCGTTAACGGCCGCGCTTCGGAGCAGGTGCCGGTGGTGAAAGGGATTGGGCTCGAACGCATGCACAACACCTGTCGGGCCGACCTGTTGGGCGGCCAGCAGCGTGAAGTAACCGCTATGAGAGCCGATATCCAGCACGGTCATCCCCGGACGAACGACCGACAGGAACGTTCCCGTCAGCCACGGCTCCCACCCTCCCGTCAGGTAGATCGCCATACATACAGGTTCCCGAAGGTCCAGAAACATGGCAGGTCCGGCAGTCAGGTTTGTGAGTACGGTATGGTCTCCGACATAGACATGAGGCCTATATTCGAACAAGGTTATTCCTCCTCAGGGGTAATTACGAATCGCGCATGAACAGCAAGCAGGGCACCTTTAAGCGGCTGCGGGCGGAATTATGCTGATAGAGGCGCAAGGAGGCGTCGCGCTCTTCCCGGTCGAGCACAATTCGGTGAACGGCCTCTCCCGACCCGGCGACGCGTTCGCTCCACAGCAGCCGGCGCCCGTGATCCGAGACCATCTCCAGCGTAAATTCCCCCGATCCCTCGATGTCGAACGACGTCTTCAGTACGTAGCTTCCGGGAGCAAGCGTCAGGGGATGGCTGTAGAATGGATAACCGGGGCGATTGGCCGGAAAACAGCCGTCCTTGTCGAAGCCTGCGGGTCGGATGAACGGGGAGAAGTAGACGCTGGAGATGAGAGGTGCGGGCATGTAGACGAGAGGAGAAGCCTCCGGGAGCTCCGGGGCGATATCGGGTCCGACTTTGCGAAGACGAATGACGGCAATCCCGTTCGCGAACATGAATGGACTGTCGAACATCGTCTCGGTCAATTCCCCCTTCTCGCACTGAATCCAGCATTGAGGCGGAGTCTGGAGATGCATATCCATGTCCTGCTTGCGAAAATACGAGATAGTCGCAGCCTCCCTAGGGACGCCGTACTTATCGGTAAGGAGCTGCAGGTAGGCATCGCTGAACTGGATCAGCCAGCCCATGTCCATCAGCTTGCCGAACGGCACGGTAACGAGAGCCGTCCCGCCGGGCGCAAGCAAGTTGTAGATTTGGCGAATAGCCCGAAGCGGAGCTTCGCGATCGCCGGATTTTTGCTCCCCGTAAGCATGCTGTCCGACGTGCTCGACGGTCGATAGGCAAAGAATCAGGCTGTGCTTGCCGTCATATTCCATTAGATCCACGTTCAAGACGCCTGGGGCTTCTTCGAACTTGTCGAGCACGATTCGATTGGCCAGAGCGGCATCCTGTTCCAGCAGAGCTTCATAGTTCGCGAGAACGTTGCCGATCTCCAGATACGGCTCTCCGATACCGGCCTTCTGCGCCTTCAGAAAACGAAGAGCGATCGGGATCTCAATCGTTCGCTCCGAGCAGTTGCCATAGGGGAGCTGGTTGTAAGCCACCGGCTCGCGATCAACCAGAAAGTAGTCCAATAGCTCCAGGCCGGCAATTCCCATGGGCCGCAGTCCTTCCTTAACTGAGGTAGGTAGATATCACCAGTAATGAAGTATATGCGGCAATCTCATTTGTGCATGGACAAATGTCGGTCCTGAACGACGTTTCGATCCTCAATTGCCTCTTCGGTGCACTGCTGCTGGCACGCACATATAATGACCCAAATGAACGCGTAAAGGAGAGACGGTGCTCGATGACCTGCACGGGAGTCTATTGGGTAGGCCCGGTATACGATATGGGCGGGTACGGGAACGTATCCCGCAATTATCTAAGGGCGCTGGAGGCGGCGGAAATACCGGTCCACATCGCGCCGACGATGGCAAGCAGCCATCGACTGGAGATCGGCGAGGAGACCGTTCAATGGCTGGAGAAGCTCTCGACTGGAAAAATCGGGGACAGCCCCGTATGTATCCAGCACGGGGTGCCCGCCCACTTTCATATGCACGTGCCGTCAATGTCGACGAAAAAAACAATCGGGATTACGCTCTTCGAGACCGATCGCGTGCCGCAGGACTGGCCTTCGCAATGCAATCGAATGGATGAGCTCTGGGTTCCCTCCAAGTTTAATTACGATACCTTCTCCAGAAGCGGTGTAGACGCCTCCAAGCTGCGCGTCGTGCCGTACCCGATCAACGTTACGCGCTTCTACCCCGGACGTCCTTACAATCAGATCGTATTTTCCCCTCCGTTGCGCAAGTTCTCCTTTCTCTACGTGTTCGGGTTCGATTTTCGCAAAGGCGTCGACCTGCTTATCGATGCCTTCTGCCGGGAGTTCGGCCGGGACGAGGATGCCTCTCTTGTGCTGAAGGCGTACGTCCATAGCGGCTATACGCCGGAGAAGGTCATGTCGGTGATTCGATCTTACGCGCCCGAGGAACGATTGTTCTCGCAAATTATCGTGATCGTGGAGCCTTTCGAAGAGCAGGAGCTGATCGATCTGTATCTTAATTGTGATGCCTACATCTCTGTCGACCGGGCAGGCTGGGGCATGCCGGCGATGGAGATGATGTCGCTGGGCAAGCCGGCGATCGGCTTAAACTGGGGCGGATATACCGAATTCATGAACAAGGAGAACAGCGTCCTGATAGAACCTGAGAAGGAGCTGGTGCCGGTAGACGCCAAGCTGCAATCGGAGCGTCCGGAGTACTACCGCAGCCACATGTGGGCGGATATTCGGCAGGAAAGCGTGGGTAAAGCCATGAGGGAGCTCTATGAGAATCGGAGCAGGCGGGAGAGGATCGGCAGAAAGGCGGCCTTCGATATGCACTTCAGATATTCCCCCGCTGCCATCGGCAATAAAATCAAGGAACTGTTGGGCATGAGTCGATAGGCAAGACCCTTTTCCGGCAGCCGATAGGCCATTGGACCATTTACAGGGCGGAGTAGTCAAGCGTCCATGCCATGCGGGTGGGCAGTCCATACAATAATCCGTGCATTTGCAGCGGTCGATCCGCCGGGATCGGGAAGGGGATCTGACTCATGAGAATCATCATTATGGCGGGCGGCAAGGGCAGTCGTCTATGGCCGAGAAGCCTGGAGGACAGACCGAAGCAATTTCTCGCGCTCACATCGGAGGAATCGATGCTGCAGCAGACCTATCGCCGTCTGACCCGCATCGTGCCGCCGAATCGGATCTATGTGGTGACTGCGGTGCAATATCGGCCGCTAGTGCTGGAGCAATTGCCGGAGCTGGATGAGGAACGGCTGATTCTGGAGCCCGTCCAGCGGGATACCGGGCCTTGCGTCGCTTTGTCCGCGCTTCATTTTCTCCGTCGGGGAGAGGATGAGACGCTTGTTCTGATGCCTTCGGATCAGCATATCCCGAATGTGCTCGCCTTGAATGAAGCGCTCTGCAAGGCGGAGAACATAGCGGAGTCCTCCGATGCGATCGTGACGCTCGGCATCGTGCCGGCCAGGCCCGAAACGCATTACGGCTATATTCTGACTTCCGGGGGAAAGGGGCATGAAGGGGCGCGCAAGGTGCTCTCGTTCGTGGAGAAGCCGGACAGGGACACCGCGCTTCAGCTCGTAGCCAAACCGGATGTATTCTGGAACAGCGGCATTATGGTGTGGAGACCGTCTACGATTGCTCGAGCGATGAAGGAGCATCAGCCCGGTCTATGGGACGCATTGGCGAAAGCCGGCGCGGAGCTGGACCGAATCTATGCGCAATTGCCGAAAATCTCTGTCGATTATGCCGTGCTGGAGAAGGCGAACAACCTCTACACGATCCCTTTCCGCTACGAATGGGAGGACCTGGGGAGTTGGGCGTCCTTGGAGCGGATTCGGGAGGAGGAGGCGGATTCCAACGGCAATATTTTGCATGGGTCCGTTCATGCCTTCGACTCCAACCACAACATTATCTTTGCCGAAGGACGCAAAACGATTGTGATCGGAGCGGAGGATTTGATTATTGTCTCTACCTCGGAGGGCTTGCTGATCTGTCATAAATCCAAGGAATCCGATCTTAAAGCGATCGTTCAGCGTGTCGAGAAACAAGGAGGAGGCGTCGGCTAGTGAAAGCGCTCGTGACGGGAATATCGGGCTTCGTCGGCAGTCATATGGCGGAGTTTCTGCTGCGGCAAGGCGCGGAAGTGGTCGGGACGATACGCAATCGGAGCCGTATGGACCACATCTCTCATTTGCTGAAGGACATACGCCTGGAAGAGTGCGAGCTGAGGGACCCGTTCTCGGTAGAATCGCTTATCGACCGGGAGAGGCCGGACCTGATCTTTCATCTGGCGGCCCAGAGCTTTGTGCCGACTTCCTGGAATTCTCCGATCGATACGATCCATAACAATGTGGCGGGACAGGTGAATCTGTTCGAGGCGGTCAGAAGATTCGGCCTGAAGGCGAAAATTCAAATTGCCTGCTCCAGCGAGGAATACGGGCAGGTGGAGCCGGAGGAGACGCCGATTAAGGAGACGAACCCGCTCCGCCCGCTCAGCCCTTACGCCATCAGCAAGGTCGCGCAGGATTATTTGGGCTATCAGTATCATCGGAGCTACGGGCTGCATGTCGTCCGGACGATTACGTTCAACCATACCGGTCCAAGGCGCGGAGAGCAATTCGTCACCTCCAACTTCGCCAAGCAGATTGTCGACATCGAGAAGGGCAGAAAGCCTCCCGTCCTTCACGTGGGCAATCTGCAGGCGAAGCGGGATTTCACCGACGTGAGGGACGTTGTCCGGGGCTATTGGCTGGCACTGGAGAAGGGGCAGCCGGGGGAGAACTACAATATCGCCTCGGGGACCTGCTATACGATTGCAGAGATGCTGGAGATGCTGCTGTCCTTCAGCGACGTAAGGATCGAGGTTAAGACCGATCCGAGCCGTTTGCGCCCGTCCGATGTGGAGATTCTACTTGGAGATTCCGCCAAGTTCCGCGCAGCGACCGGCTGGCAGCCGGAAATTCCGTTCGAACGGACGCTGAAGGATCTCCTTCAATACTGGCGATCCCAGCCATGAAGGAGGGAGAAATGACGATGTACACGATGTGTACGATTATCTCGATGAACTACATCGCATTCGCCCGAACGCTCGTGAAATCCTTCCTGGAGCATCATCCGACCGGCAAAGCCTTCGTTCTGCTGGCGGATGAGGCCGACGCTTCGCTGGCAGAGCGGGAGGAGCCGTTCGAATGGGTCGGCCTGCACGAGATCGGGCTGCCCGAGTGGCCAAACCTGCGATTCCAATACGATGTCACGGAATTCAACACCGCCGTTAAGCCCTTCTTCCTCGAATACTTGCTATATAAGCGCGGGCTGGAGTCCGTTGTCTATCTGGACCCGGACACCTGGATTACACAGCGAATGGACGACTTTCTGCGCGAGCTGCCGAGGCATGCGATTGTCTTGACGCCGCATCTTCTCTCGCCGCTCCCGGACGATCGTCAGAAGCCGGAAGAGGTCGACCTGCTCAGGAGCGGGGTGTACAATCTTGGCTTTCTGGCTCTGACCCGCAAGGATGAGACACTGCGGATGCTGAAGTGGTGGAAGGCGAGATTGACGAGCTATTGCGTTATGGATCCAGCGGCGGGGTATCACGTCGATCAGAGATGGATGGATATGGCCCCGGCTCTATTCGAGGGCGTTCATATTCTTAAAGACAAGACGTATAACGTCGCATACTGGAATTTGCACGATCGCCCGGTCACGCTGCGCAACGGCAGCTACGAGGTTGCCGGAAGCCCCCTTACGTTCTACCATTTCAGCGGAATGCCCGCGGATTTGAGCTGCATCTCGAAGCATCAGACTCGTCATCGGTGGTCGAGCATGCCGCATCTGGAGCAGCTGTTTCGGGAATATGTCGCCCACCTCGTTGCGAACGGCTATGCGGAGACGGCGGGGAGAAGATATGCCTACGGCTATTTCGACAACGGCATAGCCATCCCCGCCTTGGCCCGAAGGCTGTACCGCAAGCTGGGGGCGTTGCCGGCGTTCGGGAATCCGTTCCTGACCCTGACGCCTCACGGGTATTACAGCTGGCTATTTTCCCCGACGAGCATTACGGCTCCCATCCCTCAGCTGCTCAAGGAAATCTACGAGACGCGCGTGGATCTGCAAAGGCTGTTCCCGGCCGCCTACGGGGAGCATCGGCAAAGCTTGATGACGTGGGCCAGACAGTTTGCTCCGCTCGAATACGGCATCGATCCGATTGTTTGGCAGCCGGTTATCGATTCGATGATTTATCGGTGAGGTGAGTCAAGTGGTGCCTGGCGTAAATCTGATCGGCTACGCAAAATACGAGATGGGGATCGGCGAGTCCTGCAGGCTGGCGGCAAGGGCGTTGAGCGCGGTCAATGTGCCGTTCGGCATGCTGGATTACTCGGGAGGCAATATGTCGCACAGGGGAGAGTACTCTTGGTCATATCGGGAGATCGAAGCGCCGATCTATCCGGTGAATCTGTTTCACATCAACGCCGATCAGATGGGCCTGGCCTATGCCACGCTTGGACGGGACTGGTTCGAGGACAGGGTAAATATCGGTTATTGGCATTGGGAGCTGCCCGAGTTTCCCGACGAATTCGCGGAAGGCTTCCGCCACGTGCACGAGGTCTGGGTGCCGTCCGCATTCGTCCGCGACAGCCTCATTCGGAAGTCCCCCGTGCCGGTGATGGTCATTCCTCACGGCATTCATGTCGAGGTCCCCTCTGACGCGGGGAGAAATCGCTTCGACTTGCCGGAACGAAAGTTTCTTTTCCTGTGCATGTATGATACGTTCAGCTATTCCTCCCGCAAAAATCCTTCCGCCGTGCTCAAAGCTTATCGGTATGCCGTTCAGCGTCTCGGCTTGCCGGCGGGACTGGTCATCAAGATGAACAACCCCCAGAAAACGGAGGTCGACAACCTGAGACGCGAAGCGGAGGGGCTGCCTGCCGTCCGCATCATCGACAGGGTGCTGAGCCGGTCGGAGGCCAACGCCTTGCTGAATTGCGCCGATTGTTATATTTCGCTGCACCGGGCGGAAGGCTTCGGCCTTCCAATCGCCGAGGCGATGTATCTGGGCAAGCCGGTTATCGCGACGAACTGGTCGGGCAATACGGACTTCATGAGCAGCGAGAATTCGGGAACCGTTGGCTGCAAGCTCATGCGGATCGGAACCCACTATGGGCCCTACAAAGCTCACCAGATCTGGGCCGAGCCCGACGAGGAGCATGCCGTGCACCTGATGCGCAAAGCGGTATACGACGAGGCCTGGAGGAAGCGGATCGCAAGCAACGGACGGGAGACGATACGCGCCCGCTTCTCGCCGGAGGTATCGGGTGAGGCGATGCGCGGCAGACTGTCCGCGCTTTCGGCAAAGCTCCTGCAGAGGACGGAGGAGAGCCGGCTTCCGTCAAGCAAATAGAGAGGATTACAGCACAGGCAGGCTGTTCGGGAAACTTCCGGCAGCCTGTTTTTGCGGGCATGTCTTTGCGCGTAACAGCAGCCGGGAGGAAGAGAAAGGCCGAAGATGGGAGCGGATTCGGGAAGCGCAATCCCAAGCGGCCGCAAAGAGGAGGAAACGAAAGATCAAATTGTCAGCTCGGCGCGATAAGTACGAAAGGCGCCTTTGGAGAATACTGTACGCGAGAAGGTAACGGCGTGTCGTCGGACAGCCGGAAGAGACATTTGCATTTTCGCGAGGACAGCGTATAATGTAGATATAGTCAAAGAAAGTCAAAGTCAGATCCACCCCTGATGAACATGTCGGCAATTTTGCGGTAAATCCGCTTGTGCGGGCCATGCATCCATGAAAGGAGGCTGGATAGTGCGTAATATTACAGAGCTTATCGAACATTATCTTAAGCAAAGCCTGGAGAACAGTCTGGAAGGCACGATCGAGATTCAGCGAAGCGATCTGGCAGACAAGTTCTCTTGCGTCCCCTCGCAGATCAATTACGTGATCAGCACGCGGTTTACGCTGGAGAAGGGCTATTTCGTGGAGAGCAAGCGCGGCGGAGGCGGATATATCCGCATTCAGCGCGTCGATCTGCCATCGCTGGAGGCCGTGCAGCGCCATATTCGCCAGACGGTGGGAGAGACGATCGACCAGACGACGGCGGAAGGGCTGATCTACCAATTGGTGGAGGCACGGTTCGTGACCGAGCGCGAAGCTTATTTGCTGAAGGCCGTGATGTCAAGAGACGCCTTGGCGCTCAAGCTTCCGGTTCGGGACGAGATTCGCGCCAAGCTGCTTAAGGCGATGCTGATCGCCTTGCTTACGAAATGAGAAAGGAGGCAGGAAGCCATGCAGTGTCAAGATTGCGGCAAACGGCCGGCCTCGCTGCATTTCACGAAATTCGTCAACGGGGAGAAAACGGAGCTGCATATTTGCGAACCTTGCGCGAGGGAAAAAGGGGAACAGCTCCCGGGAGCTGGCAGCGGATTTTCAATTCATAATCTGCTGTCGGGCATTCTGGATTTCGAGCCTTCCAACGCCAGCCCTCTTGCGCAGCAGCCCGCGACGGTGAAATGCGAATGCTGCGGAATGACCTTTGCGCAGTTCAGCAAGCTCGGACGATTCGGCTGCAGCAACTGCTACAAAATATTTTCGGAGCGGCTTGATCCGCTGCTCAAAAGGGTACATGGTAGTACGGTTCATGTCGGGAAGGTGCCGAAGCGGGCAGGCGGTCATCTCAAGACGAAGCGGGAAATCGACCGCTTGAAGAAAGAGATGCGGGGGCGGATCGAGCGGGAGGATTTCGAATCCGCGGCGCAGCTACGGGACCGGATTCGGGAGCTTGAGAACGAAATGAGCGGTTGAAGGGCAGGGAAGAATGATGGCAAAACGTAAATTCGTCAAACAGGCGCTCAGTCAATGGATGACAGGTGAAGGCCCGGATTCCGAAGTCGTCGTCAGCAGCCGAGTCCGCGTCGCCCGCAATTTGCGCAATATGCCGTTTCCGATCATGGCGGCGACGGAACAATCCCTGTCCGTGATGGAGCAGCTGCTCGGCGTGGCGGAGAGCGGGCGCTTGAACGGACTCGGCAAGATCGAGCATGTGCGGCTGTCCGAGCTGACCGAGCTGGAGAAGCTCGTGCTTGTTGAGAAGCATCTGATCAGCCCCAATCTGGCGAACGACTCGCGTAACGCGGCATTGATCCTAGGCCCCAATGAAGACATTAGCGTCATGATTAACGAAGAGGATCATTTGCGCATTCAATATCTATGTTCGGGGTTTCAGGTTCGCGAGGCTTGGGATATGGCCAGCAAGGTGGACGACATTTTCGAGGAGCAGGTCGACTACGCCTTCGACGAGAAGCACGGCTACTTGACAAGCTGCCCCACGAACGTAGGCACGGGGATTCGGGCCTCGGTCATGATGCATCTGCCCGCTCTGGTAATGACCGGGCAGATCAATCGGATTCTGTCGGCGGTAACCCAGGTCGGCCTGGCCGTCAGGGGAATTTACGGAGAAGGCAGCGAAGCGACCGGGAACCTGTTCCAGGTGTCCAACCAGGTTACGCTGGGGCAGTCGGAGCAGGAAATCATCGAAAATCTGTTCCAGGTGGCGCATCAGATTATCGAGCATGAGAAATCCGCCAGAAGCAAGCTGCTTACCGAGTCCCGACTTCGCGTCGAGGATAGGGTGCGGCGGTCCTTCGGAATCCTGTCGCAGGCCTTGATCATGGATTCGAAGGAAGCTTCGCAGCGGCTCTCGGACATCCGGCTAGGCTCCCATCTCGGGCTTCTCCCCGAGGTCGATCCGCTTTCCATGAACGAGCTGCTCGTGTCCACGCAGCCCGGATTCCTGCAGATGACGTTCGGCGAGGCGATGAGCCCGGAGGACCGGGACAAATCCAGGGCGGATTTAATCCGTTCCCGGCTGGCAACTCTTTCTTAAATGCTTTATTCTAACTTTATTAGGAGGTGTGTCTCATGATGTTTGGCAGATTCACGGAACGCGCGCAGAAGGTGTTGGCCTTGGCTCAGGAAGAAGCAGTGCGGCTGGGACACAATAATATCGGCACGGAGCATATTCTACTTGGCTTGATCCGGGAAGGGGAGAGCATCGCCGCGAAGGCGCTGATCGCGCTGGGCCTGGGCTTGGAGAAAATTCAGGACGAGGTCGAGTCGTTAATCGGGCGCGGTCAAGAGCAGCCGACGAATATCGCGTACACTCCGCGCGCTAAGAAAGTCATCGAGCTGTCGATGGACGAAGCCCGCAAGCTGGGCCATACGTACGTCGGCACGGAGCATATTCTGCTGGGTCTCATCCGCGAAGGGGAGGGCGTAGCGGCGAGAGTGCTGAACAATCTGGGCATCAGCCTGAACAAAGCCCGCCAGCAAGTGCTGCAGCTGCTCGGCAGCAACGAAACCGTATCGCAGAACCACGGTCCGTCGGCTAATGTCAGCACTCCGACGCTGGACGGTCTGGCCCGCGATCTGACTGCCAGCGCGCGGGAAGGCAACATCGACCCGGTTATCGGCCGTCAGAAGGAAATCGAGCGCGTCATTCAGGTGCTCTCCCGCCGGACGAAGAACAATCCGGTGCTGATCGGGGAGCCGGGGGTCGGGAAAACGGCGATCGCCGAAGGCCTCGCGCAAAGAATCGTCAATAACGAGATTCCCGAGACGCTGCGCGACAAGCGCGTCATGACTCTCGATATGGGGTCTGTCGTGGCAGGCACGAAGTATCGCGGCGAGTTCGAGGACAGATTGAAAAAAATCATGGATGAAATCCGCCAAGCGGGCAACGTCATCCTGTTCATCGACGAGCTGCATACGCTTATCGGCGCGGGCGGCGCGGAAGGCGCGATCGACGCCTCCAACATTTTGAAGCCTGCTCTTGCTCGCGGCGAGCTGCAATGCATCGGCGCGACGACGCTTGACGAATACCGCAAATATATCGAGAAGGATGCCGCGCTGGAACGGCGCTTCCAGCCGATTACGGTGGATCAGCCTACGCCAGAGGAGGCCGTGCAGATATTGCTTGGCCTGCGCGACCGATACGAGGCGCACCATCGCGTCAAGATTACCGACGAAGCGATTGAAGCGGCCGTCAAGCTGTCCGACCGCTACATTCCGGATCGCTTCCTCCCGGATAAGG
The DNA here is from genome assembly GCF_042651945.1 of Cohnella boryungensis. Classification (NCBI taxonomy): domain Bacteria; kingdom Bacillati; phylum Bacillota; class Bacilli; order Caryophanales; family Paenibacillaceae; genus Cohnella; species Cohnella boryungensis. The sequence goes on from NZ_JBHSED010000031.1 coordinate 14,936, forward strand.
CGATCGATCTGATCGACGAAGCGGGCTCCAAGGTGCGGCTGAATTCGTACACGGTTCCGCCTAATCTCAAGCAGCTGGAAACAAGGCTTGAGGATATCCGCAAGGAGAAGGACGCGGCGGTTCAAAGCCAGGAGTTCGAGAAAGCGGCGGCTCTCCGCGATACCGAGCAAAAAATCCGTGAAGAGCTCGATTATACGAAAAATCAATGGAAAGAAAAGCAAGGCCGCACCGATTCCGAGGTTACGCCTGAGGACATCGCCCAAGTCGTGGCTAGCTGGACCGGTATTCCGGTCAGCAAGCTGGCCGAGGAAGAGACGGAGCGCTTGCTTAACATGGAGAGCATCCTTCACGACCGGGTTATCGGGCAGGAGGAAGCGGTCAAATCGGTGTCCCGCGCCATTCGCCGCGCCCGCGCGGGCCTCAAGGATCCGAAGCGTCCGATGGGCTCCTTCATCTTCTTGGGCCCGACGGGCGTCGGTAAAACCGAGCTCGCCCGCGCCATTGCGGAAGCGATGTTCGGAGACGAAAATGCGGTTATCCGCATCGACATGTCCGAGTACATGGAGAAACATTCGACTTCTCGTCTTGTCGGAGCGCCTCCGGGATATGTCGGCTACGACGAGGGCGGTCAATTGACCGAAAAGGTTCGCCGTAAGCCATACTCGGTTGTGCTGCTCGACGAGATCGAGAAAGCCCATCCCGAAGTATTCAATATTCTGCTTCAGGTGCTGGAGGACGGCCGATTGACCGATTCCAAAGGCCGTTCGGTCGATTTCCGCAATACGCTGATCATTATGACGTCCAACGTCGGCGCGGAGCAGATCAAGAAAAACTCGACGCTCGGCTTTACGGCGGCGCAGGATGCCGGACGCGATTATCAGAATATGAAGGAAAAAGTGCTCGCGGAGCTTAAGAAATCGTTCCGCCCGGAATTCCTGAACCGGATTGACGAGTCCATCGTCTTCCATCCGTTGAACGAAGAGCATATCGCTCAGATCGTGACGCTGATGGCCGATGAGCTTCGCAAGCGCCTTGTCGAGCATAACGTCAGCTTCGAGCTGACGGAATCGGCCAAAGCGTTCCTGGCGAAGGAAGGCTACGATCCGCAGTACGGGGCGCGTCCTCTCCGCAGGGCGATTCAGAAGCATATCGAGGATCGCCTGTCGGAGGACTTGCTGCTTGGCAAGATTTCCAAGGGCAACTCGCTCCTGATCGACGAAGAGAACGGAAGTCTTGTCGTGAAACAGCAAGGCGAGATTGAATTATCCAAAGCTTGAGCTAAGGCAAGAAGGCATGTATAGTTCTAAGCAGCCTTGGGAAGACTCCCCGCAGGACCGCATCGGTCCGGCGGGGATTTTTTTCGTCCATTCGGTTTCTCAGATCGTCCGAAAGTGGTAAAATTCTCAATAGGCACTACCAATAAGCAAAAGGAGCCATCATCTGCCATGGCCAAGGTCAAAACCAAGTTCGCATGCACCCAATGCGGCACGGAATCGCCCAAATGGATGGGCAAGTGTCCGGGGTGCCACGAATGGAACACGATGGTGGAGGAAACCGAAACGGAAATCAAAGCGCCCGTCGGACGGAGCGAGCTAACCCGGACGAAAGAAAAGGCGCGCGCGATCATAGATATAGAAAGTGGGCGGGAGCCCCGTGTCGAAACAGGCATGTCCGAGCTGAATCGGGTGCTCGGTGGAGGGCTCGTTCCGGGATCGCTGCTGCTCGTGGGCGGCGATCCCGGTATCGGCAAGTCGACGCTGTTGCTTCAGACTTCCTATTCCTTGTCCGCGCAAGGCCTTAAAGTGCTGTACGTTTCCGGCGAGGAATCCGTTCGCCAAACCAAACTCAGAGCGGATCGGCTGGGCGCTCTGAACGATAGATTGTACGTCCTCTGCGAAACAAACCTGGAAGTGATCGAGGAGGCGATTACCGAGGTTCAGCCGGACTTCCTCGTCATCGACTCTATCCAGACGGTATATCGGCCGGAGGTGGCCTCCGCTCCGGGCAGCGTCGCCCAGGTGAGGGAATGCACGGCCCACTTCATGCGCATCTCCAAGGTCAACGGGGTCGCGACGGTGCTTGTCGGGCACGTAACGAAGGAAGGAGCGATTGCGGGTCCCCGGCTGCTGGAGCATATGGTCGACTGCGTGCTCTATTTCGAAGGGGAAAGGCATCATACGTATCGGATACTTCGCGCTGTGAAAAATCGCTTCGGCTCCACGAACGAAATCGGAATTTTCGATATGACGGAGGATGGGCTGAGAGAGGTTTCGAACCCGTCGGAGCTGTTCCTGTCCGAGCGGCCGCTTGGCGTCGCCGGCTCTACCGTCGTCGCCAGCATTGAGGGCACCCGGCCGGTGCTGGTCGAGCTTCAGGCTCTCGTGTCGCCGACGCATTTTCCGTCTCCGCGCCGGATGGCTTCGGGCTTCGACCATCATAGAATGTCGCTCGTCATTGCGGTGCTGGAGAAGCGCATGGGCATGTTCCTGCAAAATCAGGACGCGTACCTGAATGTCGCAGGCGGCGTAAAGCTGGACGAACCCGCGACGGATCTGGCCGCGGCGGTCAGTCTGGCTTCCAGCTTCAAGGACGTTCCGACCAAGCCGTTCGATGCGATTTTCGGGGAAGTCGGTTTGACGGGAGAGGTTCGCGCGGTATCCCGGGCCGAGCAACGGGTGAAAGAAGCGCACAAGCTGGGCTTTAAACGCGTCATTATGCCGGAGCAAAGCACGAAGGGCTGGCAGGCACCCAAGGGAATTGCGCTTATCGGCGTCAGAACGGTCGCCGAGGCGCTTAAAGCGGCATTGGAATAAGGGGGGAAATGACATCATGAAAGAGCTGAAAGAGAAAGACCCTAAAGAAAAAGAACGGAACCAGCAGGAGAATACGATGAATCAGCTTCTGCAGATGGTTGCTCCGGGCACTCCGTTTCGCGACGGACTGGAGAACGTATTGCGCGCCAAGACGGGAGCTCTTATTGTCGTCGGCTACAGTCCGGAGGTGATGGAGGTCGTGGACGGCGGCTTTTCCATCAACTGCGACTTCAGCCCAAACTACCTGTACGAGCTGGCCAAGATGGATGGGGCCATCATCTTGAATGAGGACGTCAAGCGCATACTGTATGCGAATACGCAGCTTATTCCCGATTCCTCGATCTCGTCTTCGGAGACCGGAATCCGGCATCGGACGGCAGAGCGCGTGGCGAAGCAGACGGGCAAGCTGGTTGTGTCGATCTCGCAGCGGCGCAACGTCATTACGCTGTACCAAGGACAGCTCCGCTACGCTTTGAAGGAAATGGGCGTGATTCTGACGAAGGCGAACCAGGCGATTCAAACGCTGGAAAGATACAGGATCGCTTTGACCCAGTCGCTGACCAACCTGTCCGCCTTGGAATACGAAGAGCTCGTGACGATGCACGAGGTGGCCCATGTGATTCAACGTGCCGAGATGGTGCTGCGCATTAACAATGAAATTAATCGCTATGTATTGGAGCTGGGGAACGAGGGGCGGTTAATCAGCATGCAGAAGGAGGAGCTCGTCGGTTCGGCCGAGGAGGAAGCCCGTCTGCTGCTGAGAGACTACGCCAAGGATGAAGGAGAGGGCAAGGTCAAGGAAATCCAGGCCGCCATTCGAAAGCTGTCATCCGAAGAGCTGCTGGATCCCGCATCGCTTATTCGTATTCTGGGCTACCCTTCTTTGAACTCGGTTGTGGAGGAAGGCTTGCATCCGAGAGGATATCGCATCCTGAGCAAAATTTCGAGATTGCCGTCGGTGATCATTCAGAATCTGGTCGATCGATTCAAGGTTTTCCCACATATTGTTATGGCTTCCATCGAGGAATTGGACGAAGTCGACGGTATAGGCGAGGTGCGGGCAAGAGCGATCAAGGATGGCTTGAAACGAATTCAGGAGCAGGTGTTTATTGACAGACAGATATAAGGGGAATACAATTGGAAATGTTCTGCAAGGAAGCTCTATCCCTTATATCGACAGCAAGCGACAAGCTGGCAACGCTTAACATTCGGGCCAATAGGGTATAGTAAAGTCGAGGTGGCAAACATGATTACGAAGTCAATACCGAATTTATTTACCATAGGAAACCTGTCATTGGGCGTAATTGCCATTATTCTGGCATTCAACAATGAAACGAACAGTTCAAATACGGCGGCGTTGTTGATTATTATCGCCATGCTGCTGGACGGGTTGGACGGACGAGTGGCGCGCGCGCTGAATGCGCAAAGCGAATTCGGCAAGGAGCTGGACTCTCTCTCCGACGTCATTTCATTCGGAGTCGCTCCGGCGTTTATTATGTATCAAGCGGCGTTCCAGGGGGTCAGCCCGGCGTTGGCCTGGATCGTGACTGCGATTTTCCCCATTTGCGGGGCGCTTCGTCTTGCGAGATTCAATGTCGTCGATGGCATTCCGGGCTATTTTATCGGCTTGCCGATTCCGGCTGCCGGAGGCGTGCTGGCAACGCTCGCATTGTTCCACCACGAGCTGCATTATTCTTTGCTTCTACTCAGCACGGTCGCTCTGTCCTTCCTGATGGTCAGCAACATGAAGTACCCGAATTTCAAGAAGCTTGGCCTTCCGAAGAAGGCGATCTGGGCGATTCCCGTCGTTGTCGCAGGAGCGGCGGTTCTGGCGTACATGTTCCAACAGGCGATTCCCAAAGTCATTCTGGCGCTGCTGCTTCTCTATGCGCTCTGGGGCCTAAAAAAAAACGTTAAAGGCGTCTTCCGTATGGGAAAACGAGCCAAGGACGGTTCTTCCTCCGAAGAAGAGGAATCAACCAAGCATAGCGCATAGATTGCATAGGATCGACAAGAGAAGCCGCCTCATCCGCGAAACGCGAATGAGGCGGTTTTTTTGTTGTTTGTTTGGCGGTATCCGGCTATTGCAATTTGCATAACCGAAAAGCCCTGATACTCAGGGCTTTTCGGTGACTCGCTATTCGGACCGCGTGTATTTAAGTCAGATTAAACCAGCCCAGCGTAGAGCATTTGTCCGCTTCCTTGGCGACGACATCCTCCAGGCTGATATCCAGCAGATTGCACATGGCCGACATATAGAACAGATTCTTTCCCATTTCATTGCGGATAATCTCGCGGCATTGCTCGCAAAGGCTGCCTTCCATATGCGACTTCGATTGGCGATGCGCCTGATCCAGCGGCATCTCCTCGGAGAAGCCCTGATTGCGCGCGTTAAGGGCGATGCAGCCGCACTCCGTAATCGACTTGGATACGGCGCGGTTCACGGAGGCGTTGGACTGACTGAATTTCGTAACGACATCGAGCAGACTGCGATGACGGAGTAATAATTCCGACACCTGACTCTGGAATTCTTGAAGCGTAGGTGCGCTCATCCGTTCCACCTCGGTTACCTTTTATTTACTTTTTCCTCTCCATTATAGTTCAAGGGGCTAGAGAATTCAAAGCCCGATCTGATTTCTGAATAAACTTTTAGAAGCGGCCGGGAGGAAGGTTTGCAATCGGGAAATTGGAACATACTAGTAACGAGTTTATGAAATTGCGAAGTGAGAGGGAGTGATTTTACCATGATTATGAAAAGAGTCATCCAAACGATGGGACTGCTGCTGGGCGCGTTGCTGGGACAGCAAATGTCGGCGGCGCAGATGTCGTCGGGTTCGCCCTGGATGGAGGCCATGCTGGGATCGACCTCTGCGGCGGGAGGCTCGCTGAGCGCGATCGTAGGCGCGTGCGCAGGCTTTCTGGTCGCGACGACGGTCGCCGCTCCGTTGTCCCGTGCCTTGAATCGCGGAATCGACCAACTGGCGGGCTACCCTGCGTCTGAGCTGCTGTCCGGCTTGTTCGGCTTGATCTTCGGGCTTGCACTTTCTTCTTTCCTGTATCCCTATGTGTCGGACATTCCCTATGTGGGACAAGTATTGGCGGCAGGAACGGCGCTGGCTCTCGGGTATGCGGGATTAAACGTAGGCTTGCGCAAAAAGGACGATCTGGCCGGTTGGGCGCAGAAGCGAAGCAGAGGAGAAGCCCCGGACAAGCAAGGCCCTCGTTTCGAGGAGCATAAGATTCTTGATACAAGCGTCATCATCGACGGTCGGATCGCGGATATTTGCAAGACGGGCTTTATCGAAGGCACGCTGGTCATTCCGGAATTCGTGCTGGAGGAGCTTCAGCATATCGCCGATTCCTCCGATCTGCTGAAACGCAACAGGGGGCGGAGAGGTCTGGACATTCTGAATAAGATTCAGAAGGAGCTGGACGTTAAGGTGCTCATCTACGAGGAAGCGAACGAGGAGCCGGGCGAGGTGGACAGCAAGCTCGTCAAGCTGGCTAAGGCAATGCAGGGCAAGGTTGTCACGAACGACTTCAACCTGAACAAGGTATGCGAGCTGCAGGGCGTGTCCGTGTTGAACATCAACGATCTGGCGAATGCGGTGAAGCCTGTCGTGCTGCCCGGCGAGGAAATCATCGTGCAGGTCATCAAGGACGGCAAGGAGCATGGGCAAGGCGTCGCTTATCTGGACGACGGAACGATGATCGTCGTGGAGGGCGGAAGAGATTTTATCGGAACGACAATGGAGGTGCTCGTCACCAGCGTGCTGCAGACATCGGCGGGTCGAATGATCTTTGCCAAGCCGAAGCTATTGGAAAAAGCGCTTTGACGAGGTATGATAATAGAATTACGGGCGGGACGCGCTCAAGTGTCCCGTCTTTGGCTTGTTATCATAACGCGTGCGATAGACAGGGGATCATGCGACATGGAATGGGGAGCCGTCGTAGTTGCGGCGGGGCGGGGTGCCCGCATGGGGGCCGCCGAGAATAAAATCTATTTGAAGCTGGCCGGCAAGACGGTGCTCGAACAAGCGCTGGATGCGTTCGAGCATTGCGCTTCCGTAGACAGCGTTGTCCTCGTCGTGGGCTCCGAAGAGCAGGAGCGGGCGGCCGGAATCGTCAAGGCGGCGGGGTACCGTAAGATACGGAAGATTATCGTCGGCGGCGCCGAGCGTCAGGACAGCGTCTGCGCCGGGCTGAACGCGCTGTCGACCGATGGAGCGCTGATCCACGACGCGGCCAGACCGCTCGTTACCCCGGAGCAGATCGCGGCGTGCTGCGCGGCTGCGGAGGAGCACGGCGCGTCGGCGCTGGCCGTACCCGTGAAGGATACGATCAAGGTATCGGACGGTCAAGGATTTATCGTAGAGACGCCCGAGCGCAGTTTATTGTGGAGCGTTCAAACGCCCCAAGCCTTCAGTAGGCTGGAGCTGCTGGAAGCGCACCGGCGGGCGCGGGAGGAAGGCGCGTTCGCCACGGATGACGCCATGCTGCTGGAGCGTCTGGGGCGGAAGGTGGCTATCGTTCAGGGAGACTACGCGAACTTGAAGATCACGACGCCGGAGGATCTGCCCGTCGCGGAGCTGCTGCTTCGGGGGAGACAAGGCGTCAGGGGGAAGGAAGTTCAAGATGATTAGAGTGGGACAAGGATTTGACGTGCATCAATTGGTGGAGGGCCGTCCCTGCATTATCGGCGGCGTAACGATCCCGTTCGAGAAAGGGCTGCTGGGCCACTCCGATGCGGACGTGCTTTTACATACGATAAGCGACGCCATATTGGGAGCGCTGGCCCTAGGCGATATCGGCAAGCATTTCCCCGATACCGATCCGGTCTTCAAGGATGCGGACAGCGTAAAGCTGCTTGAGCAGGTATGGGCATTGGCCAAGGAACGCGGGTACAAGCTCGGCAATGCCGATGCGACGATTATCGCCCAAGCGCCCAAGATGGCGCCTTATATTCCCGCGATGGTCGAAGTCATCGCTCGCGCGCTTGAATGCGACCCGTCGCAGGTGAACGTAAAAGCGACAACGACCGAGCGGCTCGGTTTTCCCGGCCGCGGAGAAGGCATAGCCTCGCAGGCGGTCGTACTGCTCGTTAAGGCGTAAGAGCGCGAGGTCCGCCAATGTCGGAGGGTCAAGCGCCTGGAAGATAGGGAAGGATCTTGCCGCCGAGGGTCGGCTTTGAGGAGAACAAGCATCTTGAAGGAGGAATATGGAATGTCTACGGCCAAAGTACGCGTTCGCTATGCGCCGAGTCCGACGGGGCACCTGCATATCGGCAACGCGAGAACCGCAATCTTTAATTATTTATTCGCCCGCCATCATGGCGGGGATTTTATCATTCGTATCGAGGACACGGATGTCAAACGGAACGTCGCGGGCGGGGAAGAAAGTCAGCTGACCTACCTGAAGTGGCTCGGCGTCGATTGGGATGAAAGCATCGATCGCTCCGGCGAATATGGACCTTATCGCCAGACCGAGCGGCTGGACATCTATCGCGAGCACACGGAGCAATTGTTGAGTCGCGGGCTGGCCTACAAGTGCTATTGCACGGAGGAAGAGCTGGAGCGGGAAAGAGAGGCGCAATCGGCTCGCGGCGAGACGCCGAAGTATTCGGGCGCATGCCGCCATCTGGGAGCCGAGGAGCAGGCGAAGTTCGAAGCGGACGGCCGTGCGGCGAGCATTCGCTTTGTCGTTCCTTCCGACCGTACCTATACGTTCCGGGATCTCGTCAAAGGCGAAATTTCGTTTCGCTCCGAGGACTTCGGCGATTTCGTCATCGTCAAGAAGGACGGAATTCCAACCTATAACTACGCGGTGGCCGTCGACGACCATCTCATGGCCATCTCGCACGTGCTTCGCGGGGAGGATCATATTACCAATACTCCGCGCCAATTGATGATCTACGAAGCGTTCGACTGGACGCCGCCGGAGTTCGGGCATATGACGCTGATCGTGAACGATCAGCGCAAGAAGCTGTCCAAGCGCGACGAATCGATCGTTCAATTCATTCAGCAATACGATGAGCTGGGTTACCTGCCCGAAGCGCTGTTTAATTTCATCACCTTGCTGGGCTGGTCGCCCGAGGGCGAGGAGGAAATCTTCAGCCGGGAGCAATTGATCGAAATATTTAAGGCGAACCGTTTGTCGAAGAGCCCGGCCGTGTTCGATACGGCCAAGCTTAGCTGGCTGAATCAGCATTATCTGAAGCAAGCGGAGCCGGAGCGGGTCATCGAGCTGTGCGTGCCGCATTTGATTGCCGCGGGCCGATTGTCCGCAACGCCGGATGAAGGGGAGCTGAAGTGGGCCTCTGCGCTGGTAACGCTGTTCCGCGACCATCTGCGCTTCGGCGCGGAGATCGTGCCTCTGTCGGACTTGTTCTTTCAGGAGAAGCTTGCTTTCGACGATGAGGCTGCCGCCGTGCTGGCGGAGGAGACTGTGCCGACCGTGCTGGAAGCCTTCCGCAAGGAGATCGAGGAGGCAGGAGAAGAAGGCTTCTTCATCGACAACATGAAGGCGCTGATCAAAGCTGTGCAAACGGCTACGGGCGTGAAGGGCAAAGGCCTGTTCATGCCGATACGGGTCGCGCTCACCGGACAGACGCACGGGCCGGATTTGAACGGCACGATCTGGCTGCTCGGCCGCGACAAGGTGCTCAAGCGTCTGGACGAGCGTCTCCGCGCATAATCCGGGGCAGCCTGCGTTCGCCTCTCTTGTCACGAATGCGGGCTTCGGATATACTTGTGCTATATCGAATACGTGCGACGAACAGGAGAGTAAATTTCGCTGCGAGAGCGTACAGAGAGGGCGGCCACGGCTGAGAGCCGCCTCGTTCCGGCGAAGTCGAAATGCGCCTGGGAGCTGTGCCGCCGAGCGGACCACCGACGGATTGCGATCGCGAATCGCGCAACCGATGGCCGTTAAGCGGTGCCGGGAGGGATACCCGTTACCCATCCATAGAGGAGCAATGCGCCTTTTCGGACTATCGGAAAGTATAAGATACGAACATCTTTATACCCATCCGATAGCTCGATACCAAACGTGCCGCCGTACCCAGGAACGGCGAAGCCGTTTTGACTTGAACGCTTTGCTTAAGCAGAGTGGGACCACGTCACGACGTCTCTGCAGCGAATTTCGCTGCGGGGGCTTTTTTTTATTTTCGGCAAGGACTTGCCAGTATAGAGAGAAGCAGGGGGAGGGGACATAATGGGGATATGGCGAACAATGAAATCCGATATCGAAGCGGTGTTCGAGAACGACCCTGCGGCGAGAAGCTGGTTCGAAGTCGTCTTCACTTATGCGGGCTTGCACGCCATTTGGGCTCACCGGGTAGCGAACTTCTTTTACCGTCGCAAGATATGCATCATCGCCCGGATCATCTCGCAGGTTAGCCGCTTCTTCACGGGAATCGAGATTCATCCCGGCGCCACGATCGGGCGGAAGCTGTTCATCGACCATGGTATGGGGGTGGTCATCGGCGAGACGTGCGAGATCGGAGACGAAGTCATCATCTATCAGGGCGTGACGCTCGGCGGCACAGGGAAAGAGAAGGGCAAGCGCCATCCGACGATCGGCAACCGCGTCGTCATCGCTTCGGGGGCAAAGGTGCTCGGGTCGTTCACGGTAGGGGACAATACGAACATCGGAGCGAATTCGGTCGTGCTTCGCGAGGTGCCGCCGAACAGCACCGTCGTCGGCATCCCCGGACGCATCGTCAAGCGCAACGGGAAGAAGATCGGTGATCGGCTCGACCATACCAATCTGCCGGACCCGCTGATCGAGACGTTCCGGTTCATGCAGAAGGAAATCAACGATTTGAAAACAGAGCTTGAGCAATTGAAGGCGAACCGCGGCGGGGACGTGCGGGAGCTTGCGGCGATCGATTTCGGTGCGGGCGAAGGAACGAACCGGCCGAATTTAAATAAAGATAAGGATGCGGAGGAAGCGTCGCCGCAACTTGAGAAGAAAAGGGGCTAACGCAAAGTGAACGTGAAAATCTATGACAGCATGACCCGCGAGTTGCAGCCTTTCGTGCCGCTCGAGGCAGGCAAGGTAAATATGTACGTGTGCGGACCGACCGTCTATGACTATATCCATATCGGGAACGCGCGTCCGGTCATCTTTTTCGACGTTGTCCGAAGGTATCTGGAGGCAGTCGGTTTCGAGGTCAACTATATCGTGAACTTTACGGACGTGGATGATAAAATGATCCGCAAGGCAGCGGACATGGGCATCACGGTGACGGAGCTGGGGGAGAAGTACATCGCGGCCTTCAAGGAGGATCGGGAGGCGCTGGGCGCGCATTCCCCGACCGTATCCCCTCGCGTGACGGAGACCATCGACGAGATCGTCGCGTTCATCAGCGAGCTGGTGGATAAAGGGAAAGCCTACGAGAGCGCCGGAGATGTTTATTTTCGCACGAGCACGTTTTCCGATTACGGCAAGCTGTCCCACAAAAACCTTGACGAGCTGCAGTATGGCATCCGGATCGATGTGGACGAGCGAAAGGAGAATCCGCAGGACTTCGTCTTGTGGAAAGCCGCGAAGCCTGGGGAGATCTTCTGGCCGAGCCCGTGGGGGAACGGACGTCCGGGCTGGCATATCGAATGCTCCGCGATGGTAAGGAAATTCGCCGGGGATACGCTCGACATTCACGGCGGCGGCCACGATCTGCAATTCCCGCATCACGAATGCGAGATTGCCCAGTCGGAGTCATTGACGGATCGTCCTCTGTCGCGTTATTGGATGCATAACGGCTTCGTTAATATCAACAATGAGAAAATGTCCAAGTCCTTGGGCAACGGCGTAAACGTAAGGCAGCTTCTCAAGAGCACCAGCAAATTCGTGATTCGCTATCTGATGCTCTCGACGCACTATCGCAGTCCGCTTAATTTCAGCGATGAGACGATTCGCCAGGCGTCGGGCGGCATCGAGCGGTTGACCAATTGCCGCGACAACGTCAAGCATCGCTTGTCCACCGTGGCGAAGGGGAGCCTGTCCTTGCCTGCCGATGAAGGGCTAAGAACGCGGCTGGGAGAGCTGAGGGCGGAATTCCATTCGCGAATGCAAGACGACTTCAGCACGCCGGACGCGATTACGGCTTGGTTCGGCATCGTGTCCGAAGCGAATACTTATTTACAGCGCGAGGCGGTGAGCGAGTCGGACCTGCTCTTCCTCTCGGAGCTCATGGAAGAAATGAACGGGATATTGGGACTGCTTCCCGAAGCGGAGGAAGCGGAGCTGCTGGACGAGGCGATTGACGCCTTGATCGCCGAGCGGACGGCAGCGCGGGCTCAGCGGAACTTTGCCCGCGCGGACGAAATCCGCGATCTTCTGGCGCAGCGGGGAATCGTACTGGAGGATACGGCGCAAGGCATTCGGTGGCGGCGTAAATGAGCGACGTCCAGGAACAGGCGCCGGTCATTTCGCCGGTCATCCCTCCCGACGTGCCCATTCATCTGTTGTCCCCGATCGTGCTCGCTTATGCGGGGGACGCGGTGTTCGAGCTTTATATCCGGCAGCGTCTTATTGCGGGTCCCAATCGCAAGCCGCACGAGCTGCATCGGGCTGCGACGGGCTACGTCTCGGCGGCGGCGCAGGCAAGACTGCTGCAGGTCTGGATGCCGCTCCTAGACGATGAGGAGGCCGACATCGTCCGCAGAGGGCGCAACAGCAAGTCCGGCCAGCCTCCGAAGAACGCCGATCCGGCCGACTATCGCCATGCGACCGCTTTGGAAAGCCTTGTCGGCTACTTGTACTACAAAGGACGCAAAGATCGTCTGGAGCAACTGATCGACTTGGCTTTCTCCAAGACGGAATAACCGGTAAAGGAAGATAAACGATGCGCAACAATCATCCAAGATCGCCGGGGAGAACCCCCGGAGCTTCGAAGCCGCAGGCCGGAGGAGGCCGCCGTTCCGGGCACGAGGCCGCCAAGGGCGGAGAAGGCCGCAAGGACAGGGGCGCCCGGGAAGCGCAGCCGCAGCTGCGCCGGGAGTCTCCGGAGGAGCAGGCGCGTTGGGCGGAAGAGAGCGCCTTAAGAAGCGAAGAAGAGTACGTGGCCGGCAAGCATCCTGTGCTGGAGGCTTTAAGGGCGGGGCGTTCCATCAACAAAATCTTTCTCTCCAATCAGGCCCAGCGCTCGCTCGTGCAGCCGATTCTGGAGGAAGCGAAGGCGCGCCGCATTGTCGTGCAGCAGGTGGACAAGAGCAAGCTGGACCGCCTTGTTCCCGATATGCAGCATCAGGGCGTCGTGGCGCAAGCGGCCGCCGTCGCCTATGCCGAGGTGGACGAACTTCTGGCCCGCGCAGCCGAGCGCGGAGAAGCGCCGTTGATCGTGCTGCTGGACGAGATAGAAGACCCTCACAATCTGGGCTCTATTCTTCGAACCGCCGATTGCACCGGCGTTCATGGCGTAATCGTGCCCAAGCGCCGCAGTGCAGGATTGACGGCCGTCGTGGCCAAGACTTCAGCCGGCGCCGTCGAATACGTCCCGGTGGCAAGAGTGGCCAATCTGGCGCAAACGATAGAGAAACTGAAGGAAGCCGGGCTATGGATTGCGGGAGCGGATGTCGGGGCGGTCGAAGGGTTCTACGAATCGAATCTGACCGGACCGCTCGCCATCGTTATCGGCAACGAGGGGCAAGGGCTGTCCCGGCTTGTTAAAGAGCGCTGCGACTTTATCCTCTCGCTTCCGATGGCCGGACAGATCAACTCGTTGAACGCGTCCGTCGCGACAGGGGTTATCCTGTATGAGGTCGTGCGCCAGCGCCAGGAAGCCTTAAAGAAAAGAGGTACCTCGCAAGCCGCTTTCCCGGCCGATCATGCATAAGGGAAGAACGTTCCAGCGGGAGGACGTTCTGCTTGTCGACGGCTACAATATGATCGGCGCTTGGCCGGAGCTGGCCGGGCTCAAGGAAGAGAAGCTGGAGGATGCGAGAGATCGGCTGCTGGACATGCTATCCGATTATCAGGGATATGCAGGGTTGATCGTAATCGTCGTCTTCGATGCCTTCCGCGTGCCCGGCGCCGGAGCGGAATATCGTCCCCGCAAGAAGTTCAGCGTCGTCTATACGAAGGAGAAGGAGACCGCCGACGAGTGCATCGAGCGTCTCGTAGGGGAGTGGACTTCGGTCAAGCGGAACATCTATGTCGCCACCTCCGATCTGGTGGAGCAGCATGTCGTTCTCGGGAGAGGAGCGCTCCGCGTATCGGCCCGGGAGCTCAGGCTTGCCGTTCAGCAGAGCAGCGCCGAAATCCGGACGGCGATCAGGAGCGATCGGCAGATGAAGAAAAATCCGCTGGAGGGTACGCTGCCCGAAGAGGTTCAGAAGCGTCTGGAGCGGATGAGACGAGGGCTGGAGGATTTGTGACGAGCCGTGAATGAAAATGTCGAAAACTGGCTATCGCTTACAGAAATGACAATTCGGGAGAAGCGGCAATCGCGGCAAATCCATTGACGCTATGCATCAGATCAAGTATATTGATAATAGTTTGATAGAGTAAGAAGTTCCAGTACGCGCCAATGCAGACCGGAGGGATGTTCGTGAGCGTCGACTTGGAGAGGCTGGCAACGCTGGATTACGACCTCAGGGCCGACGAGGACATCGTTGAATTTGTTCGCTTGGGAGACAGCGAGGCGTTGGAATACCTGATTCATAAATACCGCAATTTCGTCCGTGCCAAGGCGCGATCCTACTTCCTGATAGGCGCCGAGCGGGAGGATATCGTTCAGGAAGGCATGATCGGCTTATACAAGGCGATAAGAGACTTCAAGGGCGATAAGCTCGCATCGTTCAAAGCCTTTGCGGAGCTGTGCATCACGCGCCAGATTATTACCGCGATCAAGACGGCCACCCGGCAGAAGCACATTCCGCTTAATTCATACGTTTCGCTGGACAAACCGATCTACGATGAGGATTCCGACCGGACGCTGCTGGACGTCATCTGCGGCTCCAGAGTGTGCGACCCGGAGGAAATGATCATTAATCAAGAGGAGTTTTACGGCCTCGAAGACAAGATGACCGAGATTCTGAGCGATCTCGAACGAAAGGTGCTCATGCTGTATCTGGACGGACGCTCCTATCAGGAGATTGCCGTCGACCTGGATCGTCACGTGAAGTCGATCGACAATGCCTTGCAGCGCGTCAAGCGCAAGCTGGAACGCTATCTGGAGATTCGCGACATAGGCCTTTAGCGCACTCATACATCGAACAGGCAATACACAAGCAGCCATAGCGAAGCTGCTTTTTTTGCGTCTTTTGCCTATTGAAGATTCCGGAACAAGACCCGCAATCCTCTCGGCGCCAGTACGGCGAATATGGGGAGTCGAAGGAACCTGAGGGCCGCCGCTTTGGGCATTTTCGCGAGTATATGAAAAAAAGTTGGATGCCGAAGGTTAAATAGAGCTGGAAATGGAAGAATGGTATTAGGTAGGAACCTACAGTTTTCGTTGACATCGATTTGCCCCTGTGATAAATTATTTTAGTAACCTTAACGTGGTTTCTTATGCGCTGGCTCAGAATCATCGGCGAAACACCAGGAATTGTTGTCTTGATAGCCCGCTATCTGACACGGTTTCAAACTCAGCCTTGGTTCGCCAAGCTGGAGTTTCCGCCGAATGGTTGTATTTTTATGAAGTCTTGGTCCCGGGAGGTGGAAGGGATGCGGGTGATCATCACGCTGGCTTGCACAAGCTGCAAGCAACGGAACTACACGTCGAGCAAGAACAAACGGACTCACGCCGATCGCATCGAGTTGAAGAAGTTCTGCAAATTTTGCAATGAACATACTCCTCATCGCGAAACGCGCTAACTCCTAGGAGGTATGAACGTGACTTTCCTGGCCAAAATGAAACAAAACTTTGGGTCCTTTTTTTCGTTTTTTGCCGACAGCTGGAACGAATTGAAGAAAGTCCGTTGGCCCAACCGGAAAGAGCTCGTCAGCTACACGATCATCGTTATTGTGACCGTGATTCTGGTTACGATCTACTTCTGGGTGCTGGACATCGGTATTTCATCCCTCGTCGATCTCATCATCTGACGTAGGAACCAAAGGTGGCTTTTCCATGGAGAAAAGATGGTATGTAGTGCACACGTACTCCGGGTACGAGAACAAGGTTAAGGCGAACCTGGAGAAACGCGTGGAATCTATGGGTATGCAGGACAAGATCTTTCGCGTCCTCGTGCCTATGGAAGAAGAGATCGTGAACAAGGACGGCAAGAAAAAGACGGTGATGCGTAAAGTGTACCCGGGCTACGTTCTTGTGGAAATGATCCAAACGGACGATTCTTGGTACGTGGTCCGCAATACTCCGGGCGTAACCGGGTTTGTCGGCTCCACCGGATCGGGATCGAAACCGACGGCGCTCCTGCCGGATGAGGTGGAAGGCATTCTGCGTCATATGGGCATGGACGAGCCGAAGCCGGTTATCGATTTCGAGCTGAAAGAGAATGTGCGTGTTAAGGTTGGTCCTTTCGCTAACTTTGTCGGATCGGTGGAAGAAATTCTGCCCGACAAGAGCAAGCTTAAGGTGCATGTCAACATGTTCGGCAGGGAAACCCCGGTTGAGTTGGATTTCACTCAAGTGGAGAAAATATAAGCATCTTTGCGGTATTGGGTTTCTTGCAAGAGCGGGAGGAGTGAAAGCTCCGTTAAACCGCATTATGGGTCTGGGAGGTGTGCAACATGGCAAAGAAGGTCATCAAGCTGGTAAAGTTGCAAGTTAACGCGGGTAAAGCTAACCCTGCGCCGCCGATTGGTCCTGCGCTCGGTCAAGCTGGCGTTAACATCATGCAATTCTGTAAAGAGTTCAATGCTCGTACGGCAGATCAAGCCGGATTGGTTATTCCGGTCGTTATCTCTGTATTTGAGGATCGTTCCTTTACGTTCGAGACGAAGACGCCTCCGGCAGCGGTATTGCTTCGCGTAGCGGCTGGTATCCAAAAAGGATCCGGCGAGCCTAACAAGAAGAAAGTCGCGACTGTGAAACGTGCGAAGGTGCGCGAAATCGCCGAGCAAAAAATGCAAGACTTGAACGCGGCTTCCGTAGAAGCGGCGATGCGTATGGTCGAAGGTACAGCGCGCAGCATGGGCGTTACGATCGAAGACTAAGAGATGGATACGGCGTTCTGCGCGTTCATTCGCGAGTTCGCCAGTGGGAGGAAATCCTGTTATCCCCGCGAGGGGAAGCGGATTGAAACCGTTAAAACCACAAAAGGAGGAGAACAACTTGGCTAAACACGGTAAGAAGTACAATGAGTCCGCTAAGCTGATCGACCGCGACGCGACCTATGAGTCGCTCGAAGCGATCGAGCTGGTCAAGAAAGCGGCCACGGCCAAATTCGACGAAACCGTCGAAGCGGCAGTTCGTCTCGGCGTTGATCCGAGAAAGCAAGACCAAGCAGTGCGCGGCGTAGTCGTCCTGCCTCACGGCACCGGCAAAACGCAACGCGTCCTCGTATTCGCGAAGGGTGAAAAGCTGAAGGAAGCTCAAGCTGCAGGAGCGGACTACGTAGGGGATGCTGATCTCATCAACAAAATCCAACAAGGATGGTTCGAGTTCGACGTCTGCGTCGCGACTCCGGACATGATGGGTGAAGTAGGTAAGCTCGGCCGTATTCTCGGCGGTAAAGGCTTGATGCCTAACCCTAAGGCTGGCACGGTAACGAATGACGTTACGAAAGCCATCCAAGAGATTAAAGCCGGTAAAATCGAATATCGTCTGGACAAAGCCGGACAAATTCACGCTCCGATCGGCAAGGTTTCCTTCGACGCTGCAAAGCTCGACGAGAACCTGAAGGCTCTGATCGACGCGCTGAACCGCGCTAAACCGGCGTCTTCCAAGGGCATTTACCTGAAAAACATCGCGGTTTCGTCCACGATGGGACCAGGCGCTCGCGTTAACGTAGCGGCTTACCGCTAAGCTGACGAAGGTTGAGTCGTTCGACGGTAAGATTTGACTTTGACAACGCTTTGCCGTCATGGTAAGCTAGTCAAGTTGACAAACGAATATGGATACCGTAGACCGTAGGTGCTGGGTGCGAGCGCAATAGGCGGCTTTGGCCGACTATAAGACCGTCACCAAGCTTAATTTCCTACCGAGGTGTGTGAATAGAGCGTTTCTTTTATGCCGAGTGTTCGACATTCGATGCATGGAAGCGAGTCGTGCCATGCCTCCGCAACCGTCTGCGGAGGCATTTTTATGCCTTCGGGAGATTGTGTGACGATAATGCGGTTATATCCAAGACTTAGGAGGTGTACACAATGGCAAATGCGAAAATCATTCAAGCGAAACAGCAGGAAGTGGATGCGATCGCGGCTAAGCTGCGCGAGAGCAGCAGCACTGTTGTGGCGGACTATCGCGGCTTGAACGTAGCTCAAGTTACTTTGCTTCGCAAGCAACTGCGTGAAGCCGGCATTGAATTCCAAGTGTTGAAAAACTCCTTGGTAAGCCGTGCTGCCGCAAGCGCTGATTTGAACGACCTGGATGCCGTTCTGACGGGACCTACCGCCGTTGCTTTCAGCAGCGACGTTATAGCGCCAGCCAAAATTCTGAGCGACTTCGCGAAGAAGAACGATGCATTGAAAATCAAAGGCGCTATCGTCGAAGGACGTTTCGTCGACGCTGCGCAAGTGAAGGCTCTTGCAGATCTTCCTTCGCGCGAAGGCTTGCTGTCTATGTTGCTTAGCGTGCTTCAAGCTCCTGTTCGCAACTTCGCCCTCGCTGTCAAAGCGGTGTCGGAGAAGAACGAAGCGAGCGCGTAATTCAAGACCATTATCAAAAATAAGAAGATCATAACGATCTCAATACATGGAGGAACATCAAATGAGCAAAGAGCAAATCTTGGAAGCCATCAAAGCGATGACTGTTCTCGAACTGAACGACCTGGTTAAAGCAATCGAAGAAGAATTCGGCGTAACGGCTGCAGCTCCTGTAGCGGTAGTCGCTGGCGGCGCTGTTGAAGCGGCTGTTGAGCAAAGCGAATTCGACGTTGTCCTGACGGATGCAGGCGCGTCCAAGATCAACGTTATCAAAGCGGTTCGCGAAATCACGGGTCTGGGCCTCAAAGAAGCAAAAGACCTCGTAGACAACGCTCCAAAACCGATCAAAGAAAAAGTAGCTAAAGAAGAAGCCGACGCAGTTAAAGCTAAGCTTGAAGAAGCTGGCGCTAAAGTAGAAGTAAAATAAGAAGCGGGACCTCACAAACCCCTTGAAGATTTTCTTCGAGGGGTTTGTTCATGCGTAAAGTTGATTATGCTTAAAGAAGGCAGCCTAAATGAAATGCGGGGGAGCTTGGGTGAACGATCATTACTATTCGACGAAGCCTCAATCGGCGAGTAACCGAAGAGCTTTCGAGGCGTCGCACCGCGGCATTCAACTGCGGCTGACGTCGGATGCTGGCGTGTTTTCGCGGGACGGGGTGGACTACGGAAGTCGGGTGCTTATCGAGCACATGGAAATCCCGGAGAATGCGCGGGTGCTGGATATCGGTTGCGGATACGGGCCAATCGGCTTGGTCGCTGCCCGCCTTGCGCCGCAAGGACATGTCAAGCTGATCGATATTAATGAGCGTGCGGTCGAGCTGGCCCGGCTTAATGCGGAAGCCAACGGCATTCACAATGTGTCGTTCGGACAGAGCGACTTGTTCGAAGCCGTTCAGGACGAATCCTTCGACGTTATTCTCTCCAATCCGCCGATTCGAGCGGGCAAAGCGGTCGTGCATCGCCTGTTCGCAGAATCGATCGGTTTCCTTAAGCCGGGAGGAACGCTCTGGGTTATCATTCAGAACAAGCAAGGCGCGGCTTCGGCAAGATCTAAGCTGGAAGAAATTTTTGGCGAGGATGAAGTCTCGGAGATCACTAAGGATAAGGGATTTCGGTTGTATCGCTGCACGAACGCGAAAACGAAATAAAAAATTTGACTTGACTTTTTCACTGTGATATTATAGAGAAATGTCAGTATTAGGATGGGCTAATTGTCTTCAACACGATTGCAGTAAGGCTCCAGTCCTTTTCCCAGGAATAAAATCGTTCAGGCTTGCGTATAATGGGTTTGTTTTGGGGTAAAGGCAGGATGTGTTGCCATTGTGCCGCCAACCGGCGCATAAGTGGCTTTTCTTTGTTTATGTGTTGAAGCAGACTTAAGGGGTGAGGTTAAGTTGGCAGGACATCTTGTTCAGTATGGCCGCCGTACGCGGCGCAGCTACGCCCGCATTAATGAAGTGTTGGACGTTCCGAACCTGATCGAAATCCAGCAGCAATCGTACCAGAAATTTTTGGACGAGGGTTTGCGGGAAATCTTCCAGGATATTTCGCCGATCTCGGATTTCACGGGCAATCTTGTGCTGGAGTTTATCGACTATAGCCTTGGTGAGCCTAAATATTCGGTCGACGAATCGAAGGAGCGCGACGTTACCTTCGCGGCACCGTTACGCGTTAAAGTGCGGTTGCTCAACAAGGAAACCGGCGAGGTGAAGGAGCAGGAAGTGTTCATGGGCGATTTCCCGCTCATGACCGAGACGGGCACGTTCATTATCAACGGTGCGGAACGCGTAATCGTCAGTCAATTGGTGCGCTCCCCGAGTGTCTATTTCAGTACGAAAATAGATAAGAACGGTAAGAAGAATTACACGGCGACGATCATTCCAAATCGCGGAGCATGGCTTGAGTTGGAGACGGACGCTAAGGATATTATATACGTGCGGATCGACCGTACGCGCAAGATTCCGGTAACGGTTCTTCTTCGTGCGCTCGGCTTCGGTACCGACGCAGAGATTTTGGAATTGCTCGGGCAGGACGATTACATTCGCAATACGCTTGAAAAGGACAACACGGATTCTACCGAGAAGGCGCTTATCGAGATTTACGAGCGTCTGCGCCCGGGCGAGCCTCCGACATTGGAGAACGCGCGCAGCTTGCTGATTGCCCGTTTCTTCGATCCGAAGCGTTACGATCTCGCGAATGTCGGCCGCTACAAGGTTAACAAGAAGCTGCACATCAAGAACCGGCTGTTCAATCAACGGCTGGCCGAGACGCTTGTCGATCCGACAACCGGCGAAATTATCGCCGAAGCCGGACAGATGATCGATCGCAGAGTGCTGGATCAAATTCTTCCGATGCTGGAGAAGAACGTCGGCTTCAAGAACTACCGCGTAGCCGGCGGCATCTACGAGACGGAAGACATTCCGCTGCAAGCGATCAATGTGTTCTCGCCGCTTGAAGACGGCAAGGTCGTCAAGCTGATCTCCAACGGGATCATCGACAAGTCGGTCAAAAACATTACGCCTGCGGACATCATATCGTCCGTAAGCTATTTTATGAATTTGCTGCAAAACGTAGGCGATACCGACGATATCGATCACCTCGGTAACCGTCGTCTTCGCTCCGTAGGGGAATTGCTGCAAAACCAATTCCGCATCGGTCTGTCCCGGATGGAAAGAGTCGTTCGGGAACGGATGTCCATTCAGGATCAGAACGCGATTACGCCGCAAGCTCTGATCAATATTCGTCCGGTCATCGCTGCGATCAAGGAGTTCTTCGGATCCTCCCAATTGTCGCAGTTTATGGATCAGACGAACCCGTTGGCCGAGCTTACGCACAAGCGCCGTCTTTCCGCGCTCGGACCGGGCGGTCTGACTCGGGAACGCGCAGGCTTCGAGGTACGGGACGTTCACAACTCGCACTATGGTCGTATGTGTCCGATAGAGACGCCGGAGGGACCGAACATCGGTCTGATCAACTCCCTGTCTTCCTTTGCGAGAATCAACGAATACGGCTTCATCGAAGCTCCGTATCGGAAGGTCGACCCGCATACCAACCGGGTTACCGACGACATCGTCTACATGACTGCGGATGAAGAGTACAACTACATCATCGCGCAAGCGAACGCTAAGTTGAATCCGGACGGCACCTTCGCCGAGGACAACATTATCGTGCGCTACAACAAGCAAGAGGATAACATCCTTACGATGCCGAGCGATCGCGTTGACTATATGGACGTATCCCCTAAGCAAGTCGTGTCCGTCGCGACCGCGATGATTCCGTTCCTTGAGAACGATGACTCCAACCGCGCGCTCATGGGATCGAACATGCAACGTCAAGCCGTGCCTCTGCTTATTCCGGAAGCGCCATTCGTCGGAACGGGAATGGAGCATAAGTCTGCGAAAGACTCCGGGGTATGTATTGTATCCAAATATGACGGTTATATCGAACGAGTTTCTGCCAATGAAATCCAGCTTCGCCGCGTGGAGATCATCGACGGCAAGGAAGTCAAAGGCGATATCGTCAAATACAAGCTGCAGAAGTTCATGCGCTCCAACCAAGGAACATGCATCAACCAGCGTCCGCTCGTGCGTCGCGGCGATGTCATCAAGAAAGGCGACATCATGGCTGACGGTCCTTCCACGGATACGGGCGAGCTGGCACTGGGCCGCAACGTCGTCGTTGCCTTCATGACTTGGGAAGGTTACAACTACGAGGATGCGATTCTGCTCTCCGAGAAGCTGGTACGCGAGGATGTCTACACTTCGATTCACATCGAGGAATACGAATCCGAAGCGCGCGATACGAAGCTCGGACCTGAAGAGATTACCCGCGACATTCCGAACGTCGGCGAGGATGCGCTTCGCAATCTCGACGAGCGCGGCATTATCCGCGTAGGCGCGGAAATCAGCGCTGGCGACATTCTGGTCGGCAAAGTTACTCCGAAAGGGGTCACGGAGCTTACTGCAGAAGAGCGCCTGCTGCACGCCATCTTCGGCGAGAAGGCTCGCGAAGTCCGCGATACCTCGCTGCGCGTGCCTCACGGTACGGATGGGATTGTCGTTGATGTCAAGGTGTTCACGCGCGAGAATGGCGATGAACTGCCGCCGGGCGTTAATCAACTGGTTCGCGCTTATATTGCCCAGAAGCGTAAAATCTCCGAGGGAGATAAAATGGCCGGACGTCACGGAAACAAAGGGGTTATCGCCCGCATTCTGCCTGAAGAGGATATGCCGTTCCTACCGGACGGAACGCCTGTACAAGTCGTTCTTAACCCGCTGGGGGTTCCTTCGCGGATGAACATTGGGCAAGTGCTTGAGGTCCACCTCGGCATGGCGTGTAAGCTTCTTGGCATTCATGCGGCAACGCCGGTATTCGACGGGGCAAGCGAGCATGACGTGTTCGACACGATGGAAGAAGCCGGCATGGCGCGGAATGGCAAATGGCGCCTGCGTGACGGCCGCTCGGGCGAACTGTTCGAACGCGAGGTCACTGTTGGCGTCATGTACATGATCAAGCTCGCGCACATGGTCGACGACAAGATTCATGCCCGTTCCACTGGTCCATACTCGCTCGTTACCCAGCAGCCTCTCGGCGGTAAAGCCCAGTTCGGCGGACAGCGTTTCGGGGAGATGGAAGTATGGGCGCTCGAAGCCTATGGAGCTGCGTATACGCTGCAAGAGATTCTGACCGTGAAATCCGATGATGTCGTCGGACGCGTGAAAACTTACGAATCGATCGTCAAGGGCGAGAATGTGCCTGAACCGGGCGTGCCTGAGTCGTTCAAAGTATTGATCAAGGAGCTCCAAAGCTTGGGTATGGACGTGAAGATCCTGTCCGGAGACGAGCAGGAGATCGAAATGAAAGAAATGGACGACGAGGACGATACGGCGGGAGATAAGCTGAATCTTAACCTTGAGGGTTCTGAAGTCGGCGCCGAATAACCCGATCCTGTAGCTTACGCTGCGTTCCGCACTTGAATGCGCCGGGCCTACGGGACCGTCGTTAAGATCCGAAATCTTAGCAACGATGAAGGAGGGCTTGCTCCTTGTTAGACGTCAATAACTTTGAGTTTATGAAAATTGGCTTGGCTTCGCCTGATAAAATCCGATCCTGGTCGAGAGGCGAGGTCAAAAAGCCGGAAACGATAAACTACCGGACCCTAAAGCCGGAAAAAGAAGGGCTGTTCTGCGAGAAGATTTTCGGTCCGACCAAGGACTGGGAATGTCATTGCGGCAAATACAAGAGAGTGCGCTATAAAGGCGTCGTCTGCGATCGCTGCGGCGTCGAAGTCACTCGCGCGAAGGTTCGCCGCGAACGGATGGGTCACATTGAGCTGGCCGCTCCGGTCTCGCATATCTGGTACTTCAAAGGCATTCCTAGCCGCATGGGTCTGGCGCTGGATATGTCCCCTCGTTCCCTTGAGGAGATTATCTATTTCGCTTCCTATGTCGTAACGGATCCAGGCGACACGCCGCTGGAGAAGAAGCAACTGCTCTCCGAGAAAGAATACCGCAGCTACCGCGACAAGTATGGCTATGCGTTCCATGCTGGTATGGGCGCTGAAGCCGTCAAGAAGCTACTGCAGGACATCGATCTCGACCGCGAGTTGGAGACGTTGAAGGAAGAGCTTCGCACGGCACAAGGCCAACGCCGCAACCGCGCGATCAAGCGTCTGGAGGTCATTGAATCGTTCCGCAATTCCGGCAACCTGCCGGATTGGATGATTCTGGACGTGCTTCCCGTTATTCCTCCCGAGCTTCGTCCGATGGTTCAATTGGACGGCGGCCGGTTTGCGACGAGCGACTTGAATGATCTGTATCGCCGCGTCATCAACCGCAACAACCGTCTGAAGCGCCTGTTGGACCTTGGAGCGCCCGACATTATCGTGCAGAACGAGAAACGGATGCTTCAGGAAGCCGTCGACGCCTTGATCGACAACGGTCGCAGAGGCCGTCCGGTCACTGGCCCGGGCAATCGTCCTTTGAAATCCCTCAGCCATATGCTGAAGGGGAAACAAGGACGTTTCCGTCAGAACCTCCTCGGTAAACGCGTCGACTATTCCGGTCGTTCGGTTATCGTTGTAGGGCCTAGTCTCAGAATGTATCAATGCGGATTGCCGAAGGAAATGGCGCTGGAGCTGTTCAAGCCTTTCGTTATGAAAGAGCTGGTGCTTAAAGGCCTGGCTCACAACATCAAGAGCGCGAAGCGCAAAGTCGAACGCGTCAGCCCGGAAGTCTGGGATGTGCTTGAAGAGGTCATCAAGGAACATCCGGTGCTGCTCAACCGCGCGCCGACGCTTCACAGACTCGGGATTCAAGCGTTTGAACCGATTCTCGTCGAAGGACGCGCCATCAAGCTTCACCCGCTCGTCTGTACGGCGTATAACGCTGACTTCGACGGCGACCAAATGGCAGTTCACGTTCCGTTGTCCGCAGAGGCTCAAGCGGAAGCCCGTTTGCTGATGCTGGCGGCAGGCAACATCCTGAACCCGAAAGACGGCAAGCCTGTCGTTACTCCTTCTCAGGATATGGTACTCGGTTGCTACTATCTGACGATGGACAACAACAAGGCTTATGGTTCCGGTCTTCGCTTCACGAGCGTGAACGAGGCGGTCTCCGCTTACCAGCGCGGCACGGAAGGCATTTCGCTGCATGCCCGCGTCGTCATTCCCGTCAAGGAGCTGAAGAAGAAAACCTTCACTCCGGAGCAACAGGAAGCTTATCTGGTCACGACTATCGGCAAAATCATCTTCAACGAAATTTTCCCGGACACGTTCCCGTACATCAACGAAGCGACGAAGGAAAATCTCGTCAAGGGGACGCCGGATAAATATTTCATTTACGAAAAGGGCGCGGACATCTCGAAATTTATCGAGGATCCAGCCATTCCGGGCGCCGTCGGCAAGGAATATCTGGGGAACATTATCGGCGAATGCTTCCGCATTTACCATACGACCCAGACTTCCGTTATCCTGGATAACATCAAGCAGCTTGGTTTCACGTACTCGACCCGCGCGGGCATTACGATCGGCGTATCCGACGTTATCGTTCCTCAGGAGAAGGAAGATATCCTGAAGAAATCCGAAGAACGGGTTAAAGTGGTCACTACGCAGTATCGTCGCGGCTTGATCACGAACGAAGAACGCCGTGACCGCGTCATTGAAATCTGGAGCAAGACGAAGGACGAGATTACCGACATCCTCATGAAGTCGATGGATCGTTACAACAGCATCATGCTGATGGTCGATTCCAAGGCACGGGGCAACAAATCGCAAATCACCCAGCTGGGCGGTATGCGTGGTCTGATGGCCAACCCGTCCGGTCGAATCATCGAGTTGCCGATCAAATCGAACTTCCGCGAAGGTCTGACGGTATTGGAGTACTTCATCTCCACACACGGAGCGCGTAAAGGTCTTGCCGATACAGCGCTGCGGACCGCCGACTCCGGTTACTTGACTCGTCGTCTCGTCGACGTTGCCCAAGACGTCATCGTCCGCGAGGAAGATTGCGGCACGGACAAGGGCATTACCGTGTCCCGAATCGAAGATGGCAAAGAGGTTATCGAAGACTTGTTCGACCGTATCGAAGGTCGTTACGCCTTCGAAACGATCCGTCATCCAGAGACGAAAGAAATTATCGCCAATCGCAACGATCTGCTCGACACGCCGAAGGCGGAGGAGATCGTTCGTGCGGGCATCAAACAAATCCAAATTCGTTCCGTATTGAGCTGCCGTGCTCGTCATGGCGTATGTAAGCTCTGCTACGGTCGCAACCTGGCAACCGGCAAGAAGGTCGAGATCGGCGAAGCGGTCGGCATTATCGCCGCTCAATCGATCGGCGAGCCGGGAACCCAGCTCACGATGCGGACGTTCCACACCGGCGGTGTTGCCGGAGACGATATTACGCAAGGTTTGCCGCGGATCCAGGAGCTGTTCGAGGCTCGCAATCCGAAGGGCCAAGCGATCATCTCCGAGCTCGACGGCGTCATCAAGGAAATTCGCGAGACTAAGGATCGCCGCGAGATCGAGCTGCAAGGCGGAGCGGAATCCAAAATCTATCCTGTCAGCTACGGTTCGCGTATCCGCGTCGTTCAAGGCCAGCAAGTCGAGGCCGGGGACGAGCTGACGGACGGCTCCATCGATCCGAAGGAGATGCTCAGAATCAAGGGCATTCGCGGCGTGCAGAATTATATTCTGCAAGAGGTGCAGCGCGTTTACCGTAACCAAGGGGTAGAAATCAACGATAAGCACATCGAAGTTATGATCAAGCAGATGCTTCGCAAGATCCGGATCGTTGATCCGGGCGACACGCACCTTCTGCCTGGCGCCTTCGTTGATCTTCATGAATACGAAGCGGCGAACCGCGAAGCGATCCTGTCTGACAAGGAGCCTGCCGTAGCTCGGCCGGTGCTTCTGGGGATCACGAAAGCATCGCTCGAGACCGACTCCTTCCTGTCGGCGGCTTCCTTCCAAGAGACGACTCGCGTTCTCACGGATGCCGCAATTAAAGGAAAAGTCGATCGCCTGCTCGGTCTGAAGGAGAACGTCATTATCGGGAAGCTCATTCCGGCAGGAACGGGAATGGCGCGCTACCGCAACATCAAGGTCGTCTCGCCGTTCGACGAGCCGATGGATGAAGCGGCAGAGCTTGAGCCGGTTGGCGTAGAATAACAGGTTCGACAGTGAGGCGGATACCGGTAACGGTATCCGCTTTTTGAATGCTTTTCCTGTCTGGAGCGAAACAGAGGAGAACGGCTATAATCGGCTGCAAATACGCAGGAATGAAAGGAGACGTCCTGATGGCGAAAGTCCCGCTAGTAAAGCTTGCAGAGGCGAATAGGACATTCGCGGGCCATCGTGTGCTTAACAAGCTGTCGTTGGAAATCGCGCACGGAGAGGTTGTGGCTCTTCTTGGACGCAACGGCTCCGGCAAGAGTACTCTGCTTAAGGCGCTTAGCGGGCTCGACGCTCTAGACGGCGGTACGAGATTGTCGACGGTGCCTCTAAGACGCATCGGCTTCGCCCCGGATCGGTTTCCAAGGCTGCGCTTCTCCGCGAAAGAATACTTGCGCGCAATGGGGAAGATCCGCGGCATGGCTCCGGCGGAGGCGGATCGAAGAATCGACAAGCTGTTCGAGCTGTTTCGGCTTGAAACGACAACAGATGCTCAGCTGAGAGATTACTCGAAAGGAATGCTGCAGAAGGTCAACTTGATGCAGGCGCTGCTGGAGGAGCCCGAGCTGCTCCTGCTCGACGAGCCGCTGTCAGGGCTGGATGCACCGACCCGAACCGAGCTTACGCACATTCTGCTGCTGCTTAAGGAGCAGGGGATGACGATTGTATTCTCAACACACGAGAGGGAGCTCGCGGCGCGGGTAGCGGATCGTGTTGTCCAGTTGCAAGACGGACGCGTTGAACCTATGACCCTCGAAGGGGAGGAGAATTCGCCGAATCGGGTTATCGCATTCAGACTTATGGATGCGGCTGCGCAAGGCTTCTACGCGGCATTCGAAGGTGTGCGCCAGAGATACGAGGGGCAGGGAATATGGATTTGTCATGTCCAAGCTGATCGCGCCGACGATTTCTTGCGGGCGGTTCTGGCAGCGAACGGATCAATTCTCTCCGTTCGGGAAGATTCGACGCGGACGAATGTTAGAGGCGCTGCATACGGGGGTAAGATATGTTAGGCATTATGGCGTTCTCGTTCAGAGATTATGTGCGGTCTTATCGATATATTGGACCGATGCTGGTCTTCGGCCTTGCGCTTTTCTTCATCTACAGCGTTGTACCCAATCCGGTAATGCCAAGCTATTCCTTGACTGCAGCGTTGCTGTTTCTGATTGCTTCATGGCTCGGATTCGGCTACGTCGATGTCCAGGACGAAACTCAGCGCATGATCGGCATGCTTCACGCGGGCGGGCGAACCAGATACGATATCGGAAGAACTGCCGTGATGGTCGTCTGGACGGCAGTTATGTCCGTCATCACGGTCGTCTACCCGATTCTGCTCGGCAAGTTCGACAGGGACCCGTCGATTGGCGAGGCTTTGTTTTCGTTGATCGGCCACGCTGGGCTGGGGATGCTGGGCATAGCGGTTTCCTGCTTGTTTACTTACAGGCTGATAGCCAAGCTCAGCTATGCGATCATCGGACTGATGCTGGTCTCCGCACTCTCATTGGCTGCGGGCGGCATCTCGGAAGCACTGCCCGAATCGCTAGCTTGGCTGTCCTGGCTATTGCCTCCGGTATTCCCGTTGATAGACGCTTTCGATCGCTACGAGAAGCTGACTCTTGCTTACAGAACGGCCGTATTGATCGCGCCATGGGTTTATGGAGCCGCATTGTTCGGGATATTCCATAGACTATCGGCCGTCAAAAAGCTGTAGCAAGCAAGTGGAGGCGATGTCCGCACTGGCAATAATCTAGGTTCTTGACACGCCATTTTTGAAGTGATAATATGTTCTAGTGTGTGCCAGACGTACGTCGTTCTGACGTGCGATGATACGGTGCTGACCTAGACGAAGCGTGAGACATTGGAACGGCTGGCGCAAGCCTGAGCCGCTTGAGAATAGGATTGACGGGTTTGATTCGGTTGACCGCAGCAATGCGGGAATTCCGGTCGGGCCCTTTCTCGTCTCTCAAAATGAACCACCTGGATCTGTGGGCTTTGCAGCAGAGTATCGATACGGTCGTTTATTCATTTCTTTTACCCATCTTGGGAAGGGGGTGGCAGCATGCCAACAATTAACCAGCTCGTTCGTAAAGGACGTCAATCGAAGGTTGTAAAATCCAAGTCGCCAGCGCTGCAAAGAGGGTTCAACGCACTTAAGCGCGTTGAAACGGATCTGAGCGCTCCTCAAAAGCGTGGAGTTTGCACTCGTGTAGGTACGATGACTCCAAAAAAACCGAACTCCGCATTGCGTAAATACGCGCGGGTTCGTCTAACGAACCGTGTCGAGGTGACCGCCTACATCGGGGGAATCGGACACAACCTGCAAGAGCACAGCGTCGTTCTTGTTCGTGGCGGTCGGGTTAAAGACCTTCCGGGTGTACGTTACCACATCGTTCGCGGCGCATTGGATACCGCAGGTGTTAACAACCGGAAGCAAGCTCGTTCCAAATACGGTACGAAAAGACCGAAAGTCAAGAAATCTTAATCCGCGCCAAGCGATTGCGATCGCCTGACGCTTCATGAATGAGGAAGGAGGAATCTTAATGCCACGCAAAGGACCGGTTCCTAAACGGGACGTACTTCCGGATCCGCTG
The DNA here is from genome assembly GCF_042651945.1 of Cohnella boryungensis. NCBI lineage: Bacteria > Bacillati > Bacillota > Bacilli > Caryophanales > Paenibacillaceae > Cohnella > Cohnella boryungensis. Next base: position 44,782 of record NZ_JBHSED010000031.1, read on the forward strand.
TACAACAGCAAATTGGTGACTCGTCTTGTTAACCGTATTATGATCGACGGTAAGAGAGGCGTAGCTCAACAACTTCTATACGATGCGTTCAAGTTGATTCAAGAGCGCTCCGGCAAAGAGCCTATGGAGGTTTTCGAAGCCGCAATCAAGAACATCATGCCGGTGCTTGAAGTTAAAGCACGCCGTGTAGGCGGTGCAAACTATCAGGTTCCGATCGAAGTTAAGCCTGAGCGCCGCACGTCTCTTGGACTGCGCTGGCTCGTGAACTACTCCCGCAACCGCGGCGAGAAGACGATGGAAGAGCGTCTGGCAGCAGAAATTCTGGACGCATCCAACAACACGGGAGCAGCCGTCAAGAAACGTGAGGACACTCACAAGATGGCGGAAGCCAACAGAGCGTTCGCGCACTACCGTTGGTAATTATTTCGAAGCAAGATATTTTGAAGGGAGACTGTATCAATGGCTAGAGAGTTCTCCTTGCAAAATACGCGCAACATCGGGATTATGGCGCACATTGATGCGGGTAAAACCACGACGACTGAACGGATTTTGTTCTTCACCGGACGCGTTCATAAGATTGGCGAAGTGCACGAAGGCGCCGCTACGATGGACTGGATGGAGCAGGAGCAAGAGCGCGGCATTACGATCACGTCTGCCGCGACAACCGCTCAGTGGAAGGGTCACCGCATCAATATCATCGACACACCGGGTCACGTAGACTTTACGGTAGAGGTCGAGCGCTCCCTGCGCGTATTGGATGGGGCCGTTGGCGTATTCAGCGCCAAAGAAGGCGTAGAACCGCAATCCGAGACGGTATGGCGTCAAGCTGACCGTTACGGCGTACCGCGGATCGCGTATGTTAACAAGATGGATATTATCGGAGCGGACTATCTCAATGTCATCAAGGACATGAGAGAGCGCTTGAACGCTAACGCAGTGGCTATTCAGTTCCCTATGGGTGCTGAAGACAAATTTGTAGGCATGATCGATATTGTCGAGCGCATCGCTTACAAATACACCGACGACAAAGGCAAAGAGCCTGAGCAAGTCGAAATCCCTGCGGAATACGCTGAACAAGTGGAAGAGCTTCGCAGTATCTTGGTTGAGAAAGTCGCCGAGTTGGACGAAGAGCTTACGATGAAGTATCTGGAAGGCGAAGAGATTAGTGTTGCGGAAATTAAAGCGGCACTGCGCAAAGGCGTCTGCGAAGTGAAAATCTTCCCGGTCGTTTGCGGAACCTCTTATCGCAACAAAGGGATTCAGCCTATGCTGGATGCTGTTGTTGATTACCTTCCGGCGCCAGTCGATGTTCCGGACATCAAAGGCGTGCTTGACGATGGCAGCGAAACGATTCGTAAGTCTTCCGACTCCGAACCGTTCGCGGCATTGGCTTTCAAAATCATGACCGACCCTTACGTTGGTCGTTTGACTTTCTTCCGCGTATATTCCGGCGTACTGAGCTCCGGCTCTTATGTCGTTAACGCAACCAAAGGCAAACGCGAGCGTATCGGCCGTATTCTCCAAATGCATGCGAACAGCCGTCAAGAGATCGACCAAGTATACTCTGGCGATATCGCTGCAGCCGTCGGTCTTAAGGATACGACAACAGGTGATACGCTGTGCGACGAGAAGAACCCTGTTATTCTCGAATCGATGAACTTCCCAGAGCCGGTTATCCAGCTTGCAGTTGAGCCGAAAACAAAAGCCGACCAAGACAAGATGGGTATCGCTCTTCAGAAGCTGGCCGAGGAAGATCCTACGTTCCGCGCACATACGGACGAAGAAACCGGCCAAACCATCATCTCGGGTATGGGCGAGCTCCACTTGGAGATTCTCGTTGACCGTATGCTTCGCGAATTCAAAGTAGAAACGAATGTTGGTAAACCGCAAGTTGCTTACCGTGAAACATTCCGTCAAGCTGCGAAGGTCGAAGGCAAGTTCGTTCGTCAATCCGGTGGTCGCGGTCAATACGGCCATTGCTGGATCGAGTTCGAACCGCGTGAGCCGGGCGAAGGCTTCCTGTTCGAAAACAAAGTTGTCGGTGGCGTTGTTCCGCGCGAATTTATCGCTCCGGTTCAAGCCGGTATCGAAGAGTCGATGAAGAACGGCGTTCTCGCCGGATTCCCGCTCGTTGATATCAAGGCAACGATTTTCGACGGATCTTACCATGACGTCGACTCCTCGGAGATGGCGTTTAAGATTGCCGGATCGATGGCGCTTAAAGCAGCGAAGGACAAATGTAATCCTGTGTTGCTCGAGCCAATCATGAAGGTTGAAGTAACGGTTCCAGAAGAGTACTTCGGCGATGTTATGGGTATGCTGAGCTCCCGCCGTGGCCGCATCGAAGGATCGGATATGCGTTTCGGCGCACAAATCGTTCGCGCGAAGGTGCCATTGGCTGAGATGTTCGGATATTCTACAACGCTTCGTTCCGGTACGCAAGGCCGCGGGGTATTCTCGATGGAACTGTCCCACTACGAAGAAGTGCCTAAGTCGATCTCCGATGAGATCATCTCCAAGCACAAAGGCGCTTAAGACTTACCTGAAAGCGGACGGGCAGAGAGCGGCTTAATGCGGTTGTCTCCCCGTCATCAAATATAAAATTAAATCCTTTTACTCATTAAGGAGGAACAGTATCCATGGCTAAGGCTAAATTCGAACGTACGAAACCGCACGTTAACATCGGTACTATCGGTCACGTTGACCACGGCAAAACAACGACAACGGCTGCAATCACGTCGGTATTGAACAAGAAATACGGCAGCGGCGCTGCTGTAGCATTCGACCAAATCGACAAAGCTCCAGAAGAGCGCGAGCGTGGTATCACGATCTCCACAGCTCACGTTGAGTATGAGACGCCTAACCGTCACTACGCTCACGTTGACTGCCCTGGACACGCCGACTACGTTAAGAACATGATCACGGGTGCTGCTCAAATGGACGGCGCTATCCTGGTTGTATCCGCAGCTGACGGCCCTATGCCGCAAACTCGCGAGCACATCCTGTTGTCCCGTCAAGTAGGCGTTCCTTACATCGTCGTATTCTTGAACAAATGCGACATGGTTGAAGACGAAGAGCTTCTTGAGCTGGTTGAGATGGAAGTTCGCGACCTGCTGAACGAGTACGAGTTCCCAGGCGACGACACTCCAATCGTTCGCGGCGCTGCTCGTGAAGCTTTGGCTAACCCAGACGGCCCTTGGGCTGACAAAATCATCGAGCTGTTCGAAGCAGTTGACAGCTACATCCCAACTCCTGAGCGTGCAACTGACAAGCCTTTCTTGATGCCAGTTGAGGACGTGTTCACGATCACTGGTCGTGGTACGGTTGCTACAGGCCGTGTAGAACGCGGTATCATCAAAGTTGGCGACGAAGCTGAAATCATCGGTTTGCAAGAAGAAACTCGCAAATCCGTTGTTACAGGCGTTGAAATGTTCCGCAAATTGCTTGACCAAGCTCAAGCTGGCGACAACATCGGCGCATTGCTTCGCGGCGTTGACCGTAAAGACATCGAGCGTGGTCAAGTTCTGGCTAAGCCAGGTTCCGTTAAGCCTCACACGGAATTCACGGCTCAAATCTACGTACTGACTTCCGCTGAAGGTGGCCGTCACAAGCCTTTCTTCACTGGCTACCGTCCTCAGTTCTACTTCCGTACAACTGACGTAACGGGTATCATCAACCTGCCTGAAGGCACTGAGATGGTTATGCCTGGCGATAACATCACGGTTACGGTTCAACTGATCTCTCCAATCGCTATCGAAGAAGGCACTCGCTTCGCGATTCGCGAAGGCGGCCGTACAGTTGGCGCTGGAGCAGTTGCTTCCATTCAAAAATAAGCTTCACCCACCTATAGGAAAAGCTGCTCGGGTTATCCCGGAGCAGCTTTTCTTCTATATTAATAGCAATCACCAGGACAAATACTTAAATGTACAGAGAGTGGTTGCCAAACCTCCCGTTGTAATCGTTGCAATGGACAAGAACAAGGTGTCTAGAGAGAATAGGATTCCGCCGGCGATCACGACAACGGCGTCGGTGAGCAAAATCAGCATTCCAACATTCACCTTCAGGCGAGGGGCAAGCAGCTTGGCCAACAGATCGATGCCCCCTGTGCTGGTATCGAATTTCAACAGGAGGCCAAAGCCGATGCCAATGCTGATACCTCCGAGAACGGAGGCAAGGAACGGGTGAAAGACGATAACTGAACCAAACGGATTATAGGGGTCCAGCAGATCAACAAAGTAAGAAAGAAAAATCATCCCGAACAGACTGTGGAAAAACATCGATTTGTCCTTGAACCAGGCATACAGGAAAATGGGCAAGCTGCAAACAATGAGAATGAAGCCTACCTTAACTCCGAACAAGTAGTTGCTGATGAGAGCCACCCCGATCAGCCCCCCGTCCAGCACTCGAAGCGGCATCAAGAAAAAGTCGATTCCGCACGCGATCAGCAAGCATCCCGCGATAATAACGCCGATCTTATGAATGGAAAACAAATGACCCCATTCCTTTCGCCAAAGCTAGTCTTATATATATGGAAGAAGAAGACTGGCAATGACGAAAAGGAAGGGAAACATTTTACGGTCAGTGGGCTTTTAAGGAATCCTCGTAAGGGTCTAGGTAGAGCTTGTTCTGCGAGTCAACCTGAGCGAAATAAATCTTGTCCAGAGAGGTACCCAGCTGATCCAGCTTGGCGTCCAGCCAATTGCGGTTCAGCCCGACTTGCTTGAGCGAGTTCTCCATAACTTTTCCATCCATAATAACGGCCATGCTAAAGTGTTCCGCATTGACGGGCAGCTTAATGTCGGAGGGGGTGATCGGCAGATATTCCTTTTTCAACAGAACGTTCAGCTCGCCGCTCGTATCCATAATGGCGAATTCGACCTGGGACAGGTTAAATGCATTTTTCATTCGCAGCATTTCGAGCAGCTCGTCGGAAGTGATTCTTTCCTTCTTCATGTTCTCTTCGAGGATCTTGCCGTTCTGAATAATAACCCTTGCTTTTCCGTCCAGCAGGTCGCGGGCTTTTTTGCTTTTCAATTGAAGGAACTCCATGCCCAGCGAGACGCTGACCCAAACCGCAAGGGCCACAACTCCGATGACCCAATTCGAATCGGTGTCCAGCGATAGATAGGCAGCCAAGTTGCCGATGGATATCCCCGTGATATACTCGAACAACGACAGCTGGGAGACCTGTCTCTTTCCAAGCAGACGAGTCAGAACAAACAAGATGACGACGGCCATCAATGTACGCAAAGCCACTTCCAGCCAATCCGGCACGACGGACCCTCCTTTATTTAGCGTGATCTCTACACCAGTTTCTCCAAAATACCCAAGGTCATGTAGACGAATTTGCAGCAAGCTAGATGGGAATTAATAATTTTTCATTTCCGAAACATTTTTTGTTGCAATCGCTTGGGCAGATCGCTATAATAGTGAATGTTGGTCTGTGACTGTGCGCTGATGTGAGAGGTTGCCGACACACCCGGCCCCTTTGCCATAAGGGAAGCCGACCAGTGTGTCAGGGTTATTCTCACGGAGTATGTCCGATTCCAAAATTGGGCGAATGAAGGAGGGAATTCTATGGCTAAGCAAAAGATTCGAATCCGTTTGAAAGCTTACGATCATCGTATCCTGGATCAATCCGCGGAGAAGATCGTAGAAACGGCAAAACGTACAGGTGCAGGTGTCTCTGGACCGATTCCGTTGCCGACCGAGAAGCAGATCATTACGATCCTGCGTGCGGTGCACAAATACAAGGATTCGCGTGAACAATTCGAAATGCGTACGCACAAGCGTTTGATTGATATCGTCAATCCTACGCCGCAAACAGTAGACGCGTTGATGCGTCTTGACTTGCCGTCTGGCGTCGATATCGAAATCAAGCTGTAAGGTGCTTTCAAAGTAAATTAGATTCATCAAGAAAAGAGGTGTCAACATGTCAGGAATCTTGGGACGCAAGCTCGGAATGACGCAAATCTTCGCAGCGGACGGCAGTGTAGTGCCTGTAACTGTAGTTGAAGCGACTCCGAACATTGTATTGCAAAAGAAAACTGCGGATAACGACGGATACGAAGCAGTTCAAATCGGCTTCGCGGACAAACGCGAAAAGCTCGCTACTAAACCAGCCATCGGCCATGCTAAAAAGGCAGGCACTGGACCCAAGCGCTTCATCCGTGAAGTTAGCGGACTTACGCCAGCAGAAGTAGAAGTTGGTCAGGAACTTAAAGTTGACCAATTCTCCGAAGGCGATTTTGTTGACGTTACGGGTATTTCCAAGGGTAAAGGAACAGCGGGTGCAATCAAGCGTTGGGGCTTCCAGCGCGGTAAGATGACGCACGGTTCCAAATACCACCGCGGCAACGGTTCCCTCGCGACGATTCGCGATGCCAACCGCGTGCCTAAGGGCAAGAAAATGCACGGACGCATGGGTAGCGAGACGATTACGGTTCAAAACCTCGAAATCGTCAAAGTCGACGCAGAGCGCAACGTGCTGCTGATCAAAGGCTCCGTACCCGGCGCTCGCAACAGCTATCTCAAAATCCGCACAGCGGTGAAGAAATAATACGTAACGTAAGAGGAAAGGAGGACCACTCATGCCGAAAGTATCCGTATTTAACGTAGACGGCAAAGAAGTCGGACAATTGGATCTGGCTGAAGGAATCTTCGGACTGCAGCCGAACGTACACGTTCTGCACAGCGCCGTATTGCTTCAACAAGCATCCCTTCGTTCCGGCACGCACGACACCAAAGGGCGCTCGGAAGTGCGCGGTGGCGGACGCAAGCCGTGGAAACAAAAAGGAACGGGTCGCGCTCGTCAGGGCAGCATTCGTTCGCCGCAATGGAAGGGCGGCGGTATCGTCTTCGGACCGACACCACGCAGCTATGGCTTCAAATTGCCGCGTAAAGTTCGTCGTTTGGCGATCAAGTCGGCGTTGTCCAGCAAGGTTGTGGATAACCAACTTATCGTTCTGGATCAGCTGAGCTTGGCCCAACCGAAAACGAAGGAAATCGCGAAAATCTTGAACAACCTCAAAGTAAGCCGCAAAGCGCTTGTCGTTACGGCGAACTTTGAAGAAAATGTGGCCCTGTCCGCACGTAACATTCCTGGCGTCAAGTTTGTAGCCGCTGACGGAATCAATGTGCTAGACGTGATGAAGCATGATCAACTGATCATCACGAAGGATGCGGTTGCTAAAGTTGAGGAGGTGTTCGCGTAATGAAGAACCCTCGCGATCTGATCAAGCGCCCGGTCGTTACCGAACGTACGAGCGAGTTCATGGAACAGCGCAAATACGTATTCGAAGTCGACCTGAGAGCTAACAAAACGGAAATCAAACAAGCCATCGAGCAAATCTTCAAGGTGAAGGTCGTTGGCGTCAATACGCTTAGAATGCCTGCCAAGCCTAAACGCTACGGCAGACACAGCGGTTACACGTCTGAATGGAAGAAAGCGATCGTAACGCTTTCCGAAGACAGCAAGCCGCTGGAATACTTCGAATCATCCGTATAACCAGTCTGTAAAGTAAGGAGGGAATCCAATTGCCAGTCAAAAAGTTTAATCCGACAACGGCCAGCCGTCGTCAAATGACGATTGCTACGTTCGAAGAGATTACGGCGACAGAACCGGAAAAATCGTTGCTCGCGCCGTTATTCAAACGCGCAGGCCGCAACAACCAAGGTAAAATTACTGTTCGTCACCACGGCGGCGGACATAAGCGTAAATACCGGATTATCGATTTCAAGCGCACGAAGGACGGCATTCCCGGCCGCGTGGCTACGGTTGAATACGATCCGAACCGTACGTCTTATATCGCTCTGATCAACTATGTGGACGGAGAGAAAGCTTACATTATCGCTCCGAAAGGCCTTAAAGTCGGCGACGTGATTACATCGGGTCCTGACGCTGATATCAAAATCGGCAACGCTCTTCCACTGGAAAACATCCCTGTGGGTACGGTTATCCACAACATTGAGCTGAAGCCAGGTAAAGGCGGACAATTGGTTCGCGCTGCAGGCACGAGCGCTCAATTGCTGGGTAAAGAAGAAACCTACGTTACGATCCGTTTGACTTCCGGCGAAATCCGCCGCATCCTCAAAACTTGCCGCGCAACGATCGGTACGGTCGGTAACCAAGACCACGAGTTGCTCAACATCGGTAAGGCTGGACGTAATCGCTGGTTAGGCAAGCGCCCGACTGTTCGCGGTGTCGTCATGAACCCGAACGATCACCCGCACGGTGGTGGCGAAGGCCGCGCGCCAATCGGACGGAAATCCCCGCTTTCTCCTTGGGGCCAACCGACTCTGGGCTACAAAACACGCAAGAAGAAAAAAGCTTCGAGCAAATACATCGTTCGTCGCCGCAGCAAGTAATCCATTCTTGTCTAGCGGCATGAGCGGAATACTCTCAAGCCGGTTTGAAGGGAGGAACAATCCATGGGTCGCAGTTTGAAAAAAGGACCTTTCGTGGACGGCTACCTGCTGAAGAAGGTAGAAGAGCTGTCCGGTTCGAATAAAAAAGTCGTGATCAAAACCTGGTCGCGTCGCTCGACGATTTTCCCGCAATTCGTGGGTCAAACGTTCGGAGTATACGACGGTCGCAAGCACGTGCCGGTATACGTGTCGGAAGACATGGTCGGCCACAAGCTCGGCGAATTTGCGCCTACGCGTACGTTCAAAGGCCATACGGATGACGACAAGAAAACGGGCAAGAGATAATTAACCCTACGAAGTGCGATCGGACAAGGGCGCTGAGCGCCGCGAGTTGATCGGCACGAGACGTACGTAAGGGAGGAGGTACACCGATGTCTCAGCAAGCGAAAGCTGTTGTGAATAACATTCGCATTCCGGCTCGCAAAGTCCGCCTGGTCGTTGACTTGATCCGCGGCAAAAAGGTAGGCGATGCAGTCGCGATTTTGCGTCACACGCCGCGTTCGGCATCTCCGGTTCTGGAAAAGCTCCTGAACTCTGCCATTGCGAACGCTGAACACAACTATCAGCTCGACGTGAACAAATTGGTCGTTTCCGAAGCCTTCGTTAACGAAGGTCCAACCATGAAACGGTTCCAACCTCGTTCCCAAGGTCGCGCATTCAGTATTTTCAAACGCTCCAGCCACATTACGCTGGTCGTATCTGAAAAATAAGGAGGGACAACGTGTGGGTCAAAAAGTAAATCCCGTCGGTCTTCGCATCGGCATTATCCGTGACTGGGAATCCAAATGGTATGCTGACAAAGATTTTGGCACCCTTCTGATCGAAGATGTCAAAATCCGCGAATTCCTTAAGAAGAAGCTGAAAGAAGCAGCGGTTTCCAAAGTTGAAATCGAGCGTGCGGCTAACCGCGTTAACGTTACGATTCATACCGCTAAGCCAGGCATCGTCATTGGTAAAGGCGGCTCCGAGGTTGAAGTGCTTCGCGGCCAACTGACCAAGCTCACGAACGGCAAAAAGGTACACATCAACATCTCCGAGATCAAAAACCCTGAATTGGACGCAGTCCTCGTTGCCGAGAGCATCGCGCAACAGCTGGAACGTCGCGTTTCCTTCCGTCGTGCAATGAAGCAAGCTATTCAACGCACGCAGCGCGCAGGCGCTAAAGGAATCAAGACTTCGGTAAGCGGCCGTCTGGGCGGAGCGGAGATTGCTCGTCAAGAAGGATACAGCGAAGGAACGGTGCCTCTGCATACGCTTCGCGCTGACATCGATTACGGAACAGCGGAAGCTCATACGACTTACGGCCGCATCGGCGTTAAAGTATGGATCTACCGCGGCGAAGTCCTTCCGACGAAGAAAAGAGCTGCTGAGGAAGGAGGCAACTAATCATGTTGGTCCCTAAACGCGTAAAACACCGCAAAGTACACCGCGGTAAAATGAAAGGTCGCGCCAAAGGCGGCACTGAGGTGCACTTCGGCGAATTCGGTCTCCAAGCGCAGGAAGCTTCCTGGGTGACGAACCGTCAGATCGAATCTGCCCGTATTGCGATGACTCGTTACATCAAGCGGGGCGGTAAGGTCTGGATCAAAATCTTCCCTTCGAAACCGATCACCCAAAAGCCTCTCGAGGTTCGGATGGGTAGCGGTAAAGGTAACGTAGAAGCATGGGTTGCCGTTGTGAAGCCGGGCAAAGTGCTGTTCGAACTCGCAGGGGTATCCGAGGAGATCGCACGCGAAGCAATGCGTCTTGCCGCACACAAGCTGCCGATTAAGACGAAGTTTGTGAAACGTGAAGAACTGGGTGGTGAAGCAAATGAAGGCGAGTGAATTTCGCAACCTGACTTCGGCGGAACTTGAGCAGAAAGTCGCCGGCTTCAAGGACGAACTGTTTAACCTCCGCTTCCAACTGGCTACAGGCCAGCTGGACAACCCGCACCGCCTTGGCGATCTGCGGAAAGAAATCGCTCGGGCTAAAACCATTTTGCGCGAGCGTGAACTCGGCATCGGCTAATACCCGGGAAAAGGAGGATGACCATGAGCGAGCGCAACAATCGCAAAGTGCAGATCGGCAAAGTCGTCAGCGACAAGATGGACAAAACGATTGTGGTAGCTGTTGAGACTTACAAGAAGCACAGCCTGTACCACAAGCGGATCAAATACACGAAGAAATTCAAAGCACATGATGAAAACAACGACGCCCAAATCGGCGACACTGTAAAAATCATGGAGACCCGCCCACTGTCGAAAGACAAAACATGGCGCCTGGTCGAAATCGTCGAGAAAGCCGTATTGGCCTAAGCGACTCACCCGTTACTGAAAGGAGGACCTTGCGATGATTCAACCGTTTACGCGTCTGCATGTTGCCGACAACTCCGGCGCGAAAGAATTGATGTGCATCCGTGTGCTTGGTGGTACGGGACGCCGCGTAGGACATATCGGTGATATGATCGTATGCTCCGTTAAACAAGCAACACCAGGTGGCGTTGTCAAAAAAGGCGACGTAGTCAAATGCGTTATCGTACGTACGAAACGTTCGGTACGCCGTAAAGACGGATCTTACATCGCGTTCGACGAGAACGCCGCTGTAATCGTTAAAGAAGATAAGAGCCCGCGCGGTACCCGGATCTTCGGACCTGTTGCTCGTGAGCTTCGCGAACGTGACTTCATGAAAATCATTTCCCTGGCACCGGAAGTTCTCTAAGAACCCGGAACGCACCGATGGAGAAACACTCAAGGAGGTGTACCCATGCCCCGTCTGAAAAAAGTGCTTGCATCGCACAACAATAAACTGCACGTGAAGAAAGACGATAACATTATCGTCATCTCCGGTAAGGACAAAGGCAAGAAAGGCCGCATCATCGCTGCTTATCCGCGCGAGAACCGCGTTCTTGTCGAAGGCGTGAATATGGTCAAGCGCCATACTCGCCCTAACCCGTCTAACCAACAAGGTGGTATCATCGAACGCGAAGCGCCAATTCACGCTTCCAACGTTATGCATATCGATCCTAAAAGCGGAAAGCCGACTCGTATCGGCTACAAAACGCTGGATAACGGCAAGAAAATCCGGGTCGCTAAACGCTCCGGAGAATCGATCGACTAATCGCAGTAAGAACGGAAAGGAGGTCACTGTGACTCATGGCAGCAAGAATGAAGGAACGTTTCCTGAATGAAATTACTCCTGCTCTGATGCAGAAGTTTAGCTACAAATCCGTCATGCAAGTGCCGAAAATCGAGAAAGTCGTCATCAACATGGGTGTCGGCGAGGCGGTTTCCAACTCCAAAATCATCGATTTTGCGGTTGAGGATATGCAGAAGATTGCCGGCCAAAAGCCAGTAATCACGCGTTCCAAGAAATCAATCGCAGGCTTCCGCTTGCGTGAGAATTTGCCGATCGGCGTCAAGGTTACGCTGCGCGGCGAACGGATGTACCATTTCCTTGATAAGTTGTTCAACATTTCTCTCCCACGCGTACGCGACTTCCACGGCGTGTCGACGAAATCGTTCGACGGTCGCGGAAACTATACGCTCGGTCTGAAAGAGCAGCTTATTTTCCCGGAAATCGAATACGACAAAATCGATAAAGTTCGCGGGATGGATATCGTCATCGTAACGACAGCACAATCGGACGAAGAAGCGCGTGAGCTGCTCACCCAATTGGGTATGCCGTTTGCGAAGTGACGATTACCCGGTCAATGAGCAAAGGTTACCTAATGGAGGTGTGAAAGCAAGTGGCAAAAACATCGATGAAAATCAAGCAGCAACGCGCGCCGAAGTTTAAAGTCCAAGCTTACACGCGTTGCGAACGTTGCGGTCGTCCGCATTCCGTTCTGCAAAAATTCAAAATTTGCCGGATCTGTTTCAGAGAACTGGCATACAAGGGCCAGATTCCTGGCGTTAAAAAAGCGAGCTGGTAATCAGCCTAGTTCGGGAAGGAGGTTTACCCCATGGTTATGTCTGATCCTATTGCAGATATGTTAACGCGCATTCGCAACGCGAATTTGGTGCGCCATGAGTCGGTGGAATTGCCTGCGTCTACAGTGAAGAAGCAAATTGCTGAAATCCTGAAGCGCGAAGGGTTTATCCGCGACGCAGAATATGTAGAAGATAACAAGCAAGGGTTGATCCGCATTTTCTTGAAATACGGACAAAACAACGAGCGCGTTATCACGGGTCTTAAACGCATTAGCAAGCCAGGCTTGCGCGTATATACGAAATCCAACGAAGTTCCTCGCGTGTTGGGTGGCCTCGGCATCGCGATCATTTCCACATCCAAAGGCATCATCACCGACAAGGAAGCCCGTCAAGGGAAGTCCGGCGGCGAAGTGCTTTGCTACGTTTGGTAATTTAACTGTCACACGATTGGAGGTGTACCCATGTCCCGTATTGGACGCAAACCGATCCAGGTGCCTAACGGCGTGAACGTGAACCTGGACAGCAACGTCATTACGGTCAAAGGACCGAAAGGAACTTTGTCCCGCACGCTTCACAGCGATATGAAAGTATCCTACGAAGCCGATGTCATTACTGTAGAACGGCCTTCCGATAACAAGCTGCACCGTGCGTTGCACGGAACGACTCGCAGCGTAGTCGCGAACATGGTGAGCGGCGTAACTGAAGGTTATGCGAAAAACCTTGAGCTGGTAGGGGTAGGTTACCGCGCAAGCAAGTCCGGCGAGAAGCTGGTACTGAACGTTGGTTACTCTCACCCGGTCGAATTCGTGCCTGAGAACGGCATCGAGTTCGAAGTTCCGGCGCAAAACAAAATCATCATCAAAGGCATCGACAAGGAGCTTGTCGGCGCTACTGCGGCTAAGATCCGTTCCGTACGCGAGCCTGAGCCTTACAAAGGCAAAGGAATCAAGTACGAAAACGAGCGCATCCTTCGTAAAGAAGGTAAAGCAGGTAAGAAGAAGTAAGAGTAATGCAGCCTAACTAAAAGGAGTGAAAATGCGGATGATTACAAAAGCCGATAAGAATAAGGCTCGTCTGAAAAGACACCTTCGGGTTCGTAAGAAAATCAGCGGGACAACTGAGCGTCCACGTCTGTCCGTGTTTCGTTCTTCCAAGCACATCTACGCTCAACTGATTGATGACGTTAAAGGCATCACAATTGCCAGTGCATCGACAGTCGACAAAGAGCTTGCAGGAATTGGAAACGGCGGCAACGTGGAATCCGCGCGTAAAGTTGGCGAGCTGGTTGCCAAGCGCGCGAAAGCCCAAGGATATGAGAACGTCGTGTTCGACCGCGGCGGTTACCTCTATCACGGACGTATTCAAGCACTGGCGGATGCTGCACGCGAAGCCGGTTTACAGTTTTAATTCACTTTTGATACAAGGAGGTAAACGACTTGCGTGTAGATCCGAATACATTGGAACTTACGGAGAAAATGGTTCAAATCAACCGTGTCTCCAAAGTCGTCAAGGGCGGACGTCGCTTTAGCTTCAGCGCACTCGTCGTTGTCGGAGACGGCAAAGGCTGGGTTGGCGCGGGCATCGGTAAAGCTTCCGAAGTTCCTGATGCAATCCGTAAGGGCGTCGATGACGCCAAGAAAAATCTTGTCTTCGTACCACTCGTTGGAACGACGATTCCGCATGCCGTTACGGGAAGTTTCGGCGCCGGCAAAGTGTTGCTGAAACCGGCATCTGAAGGTACGGGCGTTATCGCCGGCGGACCTGTCCGCGCGGTGCTCGAACTGGCTGGAGTCGGCGATATTTTGACGAAATCGCTGGGTTCCTCCAACTCCATTAACATGGTCAATGCGACGTTGGAAGGGCTGTCCCGCCTCAAACGCGCCGAAGACGTAGCGAAACTGCGCGGCAAAACCGTAGCAGAGCTATTCCGCTAAGGAGGGGAAACAGATGGCACAGCTTCAAATTACCCTCGTTCGCAGCTTGATCGGCCGTCCGGAGAATCAGCGTCAAACGGTGAAAACTCTTGGACTCAAAAAGCTGCATTCGTCCGTAGTAAGAGAAGACAATGTCGCGACTCGCGGCATGATCAATACGGTCAGTCACCTGATCGAAGTTAAAGAAGTATAAGAAGTAAAAGAAGATTAAATTGTCAAGGAGGTGCGACGTACGATGAAATTGCATGAGTTATCTCCGAACGCAGGCTCCAAGTCCACTCGCAAACGCGTTGGACGCGGCGCCGGCAGCGGACTCGGCAAAACGTCTGGTCGCGGTCACAAAGGGCAAAACGCTCGTTCCGGCGGCGGTGTACGTCCCGGTTTCGAGGGCGGACAAAACCCATTGTACCGTCGGGTTCCTAAGCGCGGTTTCAACAACGATCGTTTCGCTACGGTGTTTGCGATCGTCAATCTTGATCAGTTGAACCGTTTTGCAGCTGGAACGGAAGTAACGCCAGAATTGCTGCTTAACGAGGGCATTCTGAAAAATCCAAAAGACGGAATTAAAATTCTGGGCAATGGCGATCTGAACGTGCAGCTGACTGTTAAAGCTCATAAGTTCTCTCAGTCTGCAGCAGAAAAAATTCAAGCCGCCGGCGGTAAAACCGAGGTGATCTAATGTTCGCGACCGTCACTAACATTTGGAAAGTTGAGGACCTTCGCAAGAGGATCCTCTTCACCCTTTTCATCCTGTTTGTATATCGAATCGGTTCCTTCATCCCGGTCCCTAACATTAATAAGGACGTATTGACAATGGCCGATCAATCAGGCACAGACCTGTTCGGCCTTCTGAACACGTTCTCTGGCGGCGCATTGTTCAACTTCTCCAT
Organism: Cohnella boryungensis; assembly: GCF_042651945.1. Classification (NCBI taxonomy): domain Bacteria; kingdom Bacillati; phylum Bacillota; class Bacilli; order Caryophanales; family Paenibacillaceae; genus Cohnella; species Cohnella boryungensis. The sequence continues at coordinate 59,944 of NZ_JBHSED010000031.1, forward strand.
TTTCGCTCTGGGGATTACGCCTTACATTACCGCTTCGATTATCGTTCAGCTCCTTTCGATGGATGTTATTCCGAAGTTCTCGGAATGGCAGAAGGAAGGCGAGAACGGCAAACGCAAGCTTGCTCAGATTACTCGATACGGAACGATCGTACTGGGACTTATCCAGGCGTTCGCAACGGCAATCGGATTTAACCGGATGTACAGCTACGAAATGGTCATCGATGCGAACGTCGCAACGTATCTTATGATTGCGATTGTATTGACGGCAGGTACCGCGTTCTTGATGTGGTTGGGCGAGCAGGTCAACGAAAAAGGTATCGGCAACGGTATCTCGATCTTGATCTTCGCGGCGATTGTTGCCAGCATTCCTAAGCACATACGCGATATCTACGCCAACCAGTTCGTAGATTCCAGCCAAGTGTTCCTGAACATCGTGAAAATCGTGATCATCCTGCTCGTAATCGTCTTGATTATCGCAGGCGTAATCTTCATCCAGCAGGGCGTTCGCAAGATTCCGGTACAGTACGCCAAACGGGTTGTCGGACAAAAAATGTACGGCGGCCAGTCGACGCACATTCCGCTTAAGGTTAATGGCGCCGGCGTTATCCCGGTTATCTTCGCAGTATCGCTGCTGATGTTCCCGATCACGATCGCGCAGTTCTGGGCGAACCAAAACTGGGCGCAATGGATCATTAACCACCTGTACTACGACGAGCCTCTGGGCATGGTCCTGTACGTGCTTCTGATCATCGGATTCACCTTCTTCTACACGTTCGTTCAGTTCAATCCTCAACAATTGGCTGACAACATGAAGAAAAACGGCGGCTATATTCCAGGCATTCGTCCCGGAAAGCCGACGGCCGGCTTCCTGATGCGCGTTATTACACGCATTACGCTTGCAGGCGCGGTGTTCCTGGCTCTGATCTCGGTACTGCCGGTATTCTTCGGCGCTATCGCGGATCTGCCTCGTACAGTACAATTGGGCGGTACCTCGCTGCTTATCGTCATCGGGGTTGCACTTGAGACGATGAAGCAAATCGAGAGCCAATTGATCAAACGCCATTACAAAGGGTTTATCAATAAGTAATCTATGAACGGGCAGGAGGAACAGCAATGAACATTTTGTTTATGGGGCCTCCTGGCGCCGGCAAAGGAACGCAGGCAGAACGGATCGTCGAGCAATTCGGCATTCCTCACATCTCGACAGGTGATGCGTTTCGCTTAGCCATGAAGCAAGGCACGCCGCTGGGGCAGAAGGCGAAGGAGTACGTAGACCAAGGTCTTCTTGTTCCGGACGAAGTGACGAACGGCATCGTGCGCGACCGTCTCGCTGCGGAAGATTGCGCCAACGGGTTTCTGTTGGACGGTTTTCCCCGGACGCTAGCGCAGGCCGAAGCGCTGGACGGCATGCTTGCGGAGATGGATCGCAAGATTGATCATGTCATCAACCTTAAAGTGGATCGCGGCTTCTTGCTTGCCCGCTTGACCGGTAGACGGATTTGCAAAACTTGCGGCACAACGTATCATATTCTTTTCAACCCGCCGAAGCAGGAAGGAATCTGCGATAAGGACGGGGGAGAGCTGTATCAGCGTTCCGACGATACGGAGGAGAAGGTCGGTACTCGTCTTGACGAGTATACAAGCAAGACGGCTCCTCTTCTGACGTATTACGGCGACAAAGGTTTGCTCCGCGAAGTAGATGGAGAGAAGGAAATCGATGCGGTTACGACCGATATCGCTTCTCTTCTCAGAGGGTAACCGGCTATGATCGTAATCAAATCCGAAAAAGAGTTAAGCTTGATGCGAGAGGCGGGAAGAATCGTCGCGGAAACGCATCGCTTGATGAAGCAAGCGATCGTTCCGGGAATTACGACCGCCGAACTCGATCGGATCGCCGATTCGTTCATCCGAAGCCAAGGTGCCGTTCCCTCTTTCAAAGGTTATAACGGTTTTCCTGCCAGTATATGCGCCTCTACGAACGAGGAACTCGTACACGGATTTCCCGGACCCCGTAAGCTCATAGAAGGCGACATCATCAGCATCGATATCGGCGCACAGTACCAAGGTTATCACGGAGATTCCGCTTGGACTTACGGAGTCGGTCGGATTACGGACGAGGCGCAACGCCTGCTCGACGTGACAGAGGCTTCCCTCTTCGCTGGGCTGGAGCTCGTTCGCCCCGACGTGAGGCTGTACACCGTATCCCACGGGATTCAGAAGGTCATCGAAGAGGCGGGTTTCTCGGTCGTGCGCGAATACGTCGGACACGGCGTCGGAGCCGCATTGCATGAGGAGCCGCAGATTCCGAATTACGGAGTTCCCGATCGAGGGCCTCGCTTGAAGCCCGGAATGACTCTGGCGATCGAACCGATGGTAATCATAGGAGAACGCTACGTGAAGACCTTGTCCGACAACTGGACGGTCGTTACGGTGGACGGTTCCCTGTGCGCGCATTTCGAGCATACGATTGCCGTAACCGAAGACGGGTACGAGATATTGACCCGTGCGTAAAGCTAGGTGAAGGATATGACGGTAAACGTAAAGTTGGAGCCCGGTGATCTCGTAAGGAGCCGGCGGGGCAGAGACGAAGGGGAGCTCGCAGTTGTGATCGCCTTAGTCGAAGAGCGATTCGCGCTCGTAGCCGACGGCGACAAGCGCCGATTCGATCGGCCCAAACGCAAAAACGTGCTGCACCTCGAACGGATCGGTTCCAGAAGCGAGGAAGTCGCGAACAGCCTTCGCGATACCGGCCGCGTAACTAACGCGAAGCTTCGGCACGCTATCGGACAAATCGAACAACGGCTCGCGAAGAACGAAGCGCAGGAGCTTAACGCCCCAGCATCGATCTCGCTCGAAGCGCATGCTGAAGAGAAAGGAGAATGACGGTGGCCAAAGAGGACGTCATTGAGGTTGAAGGAACGGTCATTGAACCGTTGCCGAATGCCATGTTCAAAGTGGAGCTGGAGAACGGACATCAAATCCTTGCGCATGTTTCCGGAAAGCTTCGGATGCATTTCATACGGATTCTTACGGGGGATAAAGTGGTTATCCAGTTGTCACCCTATGATCTAACGCGGGGACGCATCACTTACCGCAAATAAGCTTGTTCTATCCGTTCGCGCGACGAACGATCGATCCCACGATCGTGATGACTGAAACGCGACGTTTAGCGACGCGCTATCTCAGTCACACTGGTGACGATCAATCTGCGAGCTATCGCACGCCGCCGGATCGATCGCACGATTAAGGAGGGTATTATCATGAAGGTGAGACCTTCGGTCAAACCGATTTGCGAGAAATGCAAAGTCATTCGCCGCAAAGGCAACGTGATGGTTATCTGCGAGAACCCTAAGCATAAACAAAAACAAGGCTAATTAAAGGAGGTGCCCCTAACTATGGCACGTATTTCTGGTGTTGACCTCCCGCGCGACAAGCGTGTGGAAATCGCCCTGACGTACATCTTCGGAATTGGCAAGTCCACTTCCCAGAAGATTCTGGCGTCCACGGGCGTCAATCCCGACACTCGGGTTCGTGATCTGACGGAGGATGAGCTCGCTCGTCTTCGCGAAACGATCGACAAAGAACTGAAGGTCGAGGGCGACCTGCGTCGCGAAATTGCACTAAACATCAAACGGCTGATCGAAATCGGCTGCTATCGTGGCATCCGTCACCGCCGCGGTCTTCCGGTTCGCGGACAACGTTCGAAAACGAACGCTCGTACACGTAAAGGTCCTCGTCGTACGGTAGCGAACAAGAAGAAATAAGGGGGGATAACAAAACATGGCACAAAAGGGCAAGAAAGTCGTTCGTACCAAGCGTCGTGATCGGAAGAATATTGACTCCGGCGTGGCACATATCCGTTCCACGTTCAACAATACGATCGTCACGATTACGGATCCGCACGGTAACGCTGTTTCCTGGGCAAGCTCCGGTAACCTTGGCTTCAAGGGCTCCCGTAAGAGCACCCCGTTCGCCGCGCAAATGGCTGCTGAATCCGCAGCTCGCGCTGCAATGGAACACGGAATGCGTTTGGTTGAAGTATCCGTTAAAGGTCCTGGCGCAGGCCGCGAAGCCGCGATTCGTTCGTTGCAAGCTGCCGGTCTTGAAGTCAGCATGATTAGAGACGTAACGCCAATCCCGCATAACGGATGCCGTCCTCCGAAGCGCCGCCGCGTGTAACGATGTTGCTGTTGTGGTATCAAACAAGAACAACTTGAGAATAATGGTTGTAACGGTTAGACATACTACACGGTTTACCCCATAAACATTTCTCCTTATCGATAAGGCTGAACCATTTCGTTGGGTGAACAAAGGCAACGTCAGCGACGTTTTGAAGGAGGTTTTGGTTATGATAGTCATCGAGAAACCAAAAATCGATTCTGTGGAACTTCAGGATGACAAGAAGTATGGCCGCTTCGTGGTCGAGCCGCTGGAACGCGGCTACGGCATGACGCTGGGCAACTCTCTTCGCCGCATTCTGCTGTCGTCCCTTCCGGGCGCAGCCGTCGTATCGGTACAGATTGACGGCGTACTCCATGAATTTTCCACGATTCCGGGTGTTATTGAGGATGTTACGCAGATCATCCTCAATCTGAAGCGTCTTTCGCTGAAGATTCACTCCGACGAAGAAAAGGTGCTCGAAATCGATGCGGAAGGCGACGGCGTCGTTACGGCTGGCGATATTCGCGCAGACAGCGACGTTGAGATCCTGAATCCCGAGCTGCACATTGCGACTCTGGCTTCCGGTGCGCGCCTGCACATGCGGATTTTCGCAAGAGTAGGCCGCGGTTATGTGCCTTCCGATCGCAACAAGAAGGAAGATCAACCGATTGGCGTAATTCCAGTCGATTCGATCTATACGCCGATTACCCGCGTGAACTATCAAGTCGAGAATACGCGTGTCGGTCAAGTGACCAACTACGACAAGCTTACGCTTGAAGTATGGACCGACGGCAGCATTCGGCCTGAAGAAGCGGTTAGTCTGGGCGCGAAAATCCTGACCGACCACCTGTCTTTGTTCGTGGGTCTTACGGACGAGGCTAAAGATACCGAAACGATGAAGGAAAAAGAAGAGGACAAGAAAGAGAAAGTTCTGGAGATGACCATCGAAGAGCTGGATCTGTCTGTTCGTTCTTATAACTGCCTGAAGCGCGCCGGCATCAATACGGTTCAAGAGTTGATCACGAAAACCGAAGAGGACATGATGAAGGTTCGCAACCTGGGCCGCAAGTCCTTGGAGGAAGTACAAGAGAAGCTCGAAGAGCTCGGATTGGGCCTGCGTTTCGAGGAATAGCATCGTGAGCTGCACACTGTAAGGTATGAAACGCGGCCGACAGCAGCGAGGCTATTCGCTCTTGCAGCGTTAGCTTCTGTTGCCTCAGGACGGCGCTTCATCATTCGCACCGAGAGGGAGGGAAAACAAATGGCTTATCAAAAACTGAGTCGCGATTCCAGCGCGCGGAAAGCACTGTTCCGCGATCTGACGACCGACCTGTTCCTGTACGAGCGTATTCAAACGACCGAAGCGAAAGCGAAGGAAGTTCGTTCGATCGCTGAGCGTCTGATCACGCTGGCTAAGCGCGGCGACTTGCACGCACGTCGTCAAGTAGCAGCATTCGTTCGTCGCGAGACGCTGAATGGCGAACAAGACGCCATCCAAAAACTGTTCTCCGATATCGCTCCGCGTTATTCGGAACGTCCGGGTGGATATACACGTATCCTGAAGCTGGGACCTCGCCGCGGAGATTCGGCTCCGATGGTATTTCTTGAGCTCGTGGATCGCGCGTAAGAACGGAGCAAAGAAGGATGGACCGAATCCCGCATTCGGATCATCCTTTTTTTGTCGCCGTATCAGCAAGTATAAGGTTTAGAACGCCTTATCCCATCTGATAGCTCGATACAAAACGTCTCCCGCCGTACCCAAGGACGGCGAAGCCGTTTTTACTTGCGCTATTTGTATATACTTGCTCGCAGCGGGGAGGGAGTTAGGGTGCGCAATATCGCGCTGATCGTCAGCTATGACGGTACGGACTATTACGGATTTCAAAGCCAGCCCGGCGGGAATACCGTTCAGGACAAGCTTGAAGAGGCGATCTACAAATTGTCGGGCGAGGAGATTCGTCTGAACGGCTCCGGCAGAACCGACGCGGGCGTACATGCCAGATGCCAGGTCGCCAGCTTTACCACGAATTCGACTATTCCGACAGAGCGTTGGGCCATCGCGCTGAATACAAGACTTCCGCAGGACATTGTCGTTCAGAGCGTGTACCAGGTACCCGATGAATTCCATGCGCGGCACCATGCCTTAAACAAGACGTATCGCTATACGATCAATTGCAATCGTGTGCGAGATTTATTCCGTCGCAGATATGAGGTTCATCACCCGACGCCGCTGGATGTTGAAGCGATGAGGGCCGGACTGAAGCATTTGATCGGCGAGCATGACTTTTCTTCCTTTACGTCCCCGTTGTCCACGAAGCCAAGCCATGTTCGAACGATTCTGGAATCGTGGATCGAGCTGGAGGAGGCGGAAGCGGACAATCTGCAAACCAATCCGGCCTATGATCGCGCTTGGGATGAGCGCCATTATCCGGGCAAGCAGCGCGGGGTTCTGCATTTGTACGTGAAGGGAAGCGGTTTTCTCTACAATATGGTACGGATCATTGCTGGGACGCTTCTGCAGGTTGGAGAAGGCAAGATCGCTCCGGAAGAGATGGCTCGTATTCTGGCTGCACGGGACAGGGCAAAGGCGGGGCCGACCGCGATGCCGAACGGACTCAGCCTGTGGGAGGTCGTTTACGAGGATCTGCCGATCGGGCGTAGAAAAACGAACGATTTCTGATCATCTATACTTGCATCGCGCAGCATTTTCGTGTACAATAAATTTTGTGCTTTCTGCGTGGCTACCCACGGCCCCAGCGCAGAAATGTCGCGCTTTTTGGTGTGTTTGACGGAATCGCTTGTGACGATTCCACATCCTGTCGGACCCGTCAACGTTTTTAACGCTTTTAAGCATTTACACAAACGCAAACAAAAATGTAATCGCAGTTCCACATAAAAGCAGGGAAATCACCCGAAGGAGGATGTTTCATGCGTACAACTTACATGGCTAAGCCGCTTGAAGTCGAGCGCAAATGGCACATTATCGACGCCGAAGGCAAAACCCTCGGTCGTCTGGCCAGCGAAGCTGCTGCTTTGATCCGCGGCAAGCACAAACCTGAATTTACTCCACATATCGATACTGGCGATTTCGTAGTCGTCATTAACGCGGAGAAGATCGTTCTGACAGGCAAGAAGCTGCAACAAAAGAAATACTACACGCACTCTCACTACCCAGGCGGATTGAAAACGACAACCGCTCAAGAGATGCTCAACAAGAAGCCTGCCCGCATCATCGAATTGGCGGTATACGGCATGCTTCCTAAGAACAAGCTGGGACATCAGCTGCAAGGCAAGCTGAAAGTATACGCAGGCAGCGAACATCCACATCAAGCCCAACAACCTGAAGTTTACGAACTTCGCGGATAATAAAGGAGGACTTTCGAATGGCTCAAGTGCAATATTTAGGAACGGGTCGCCGCAAGCACTCCGTTGCGCGGGTTCGTCTCGTGCCGGGTGAAGGCCGCATCATTATCAACAAGCGTGAAATCAACGATTACTTCGACGTTGAGACGTTGAAGCTGATCGTTAAGCAACCGCTGAACCTGACTGAAACAGGCAGCAAATACGACATTCTCATTCTTGCTCACGGCGGCGGTACTTCCGGCCAAGCCGGCGCAATCCGTCACGGAATTTCCCGTGCTCTTCTCAAGGCAGATCCTGAGCTTCGCCCTGCATTGAAGAAAGCCGGCTTCCTGACTCGTGATCCGCGTATGAAAGAGCGTAAGAAATACGGCCTCAAGGCTGCACGTCGCGCTCCACAGTTCTCGAAACGTTAATCGTTCCAACAATGCCTTTCCACATCAATTGCGATGTTTGGAAAGGCATTTTTTGCTTTTATGGCCGTTGTAATGCCAGTAAGAATGGATTGAACTATTGTGACAGCAGGCGTATAATGATTGTATTCATACTTAAATACTAGGGTTTAAGCGGAGGTTATACAATGAACTTGATCGAGAAGGAAAATCTCATCCGCACGAAGGCGGAGGAATTCGAAAATGCTTCGGCGGAGACGGTCATCGCTTGGGCAATCGAGACGTTCCCGAACATTACGTTCGCTTGCAGCTTTGGCGCGGAAGACGTCGTGCTTGTGGATATGATTCAGAAGATCAGCCCGTCGACGGACATTTTCTATCTGGATACGGATTTTCATTTCAAGGAAACCTACGAGACGCGCGATCGCATGGCCGCGAAGTACAATCTGAAGTTCGTAGAGGTTAAGCCGAAGCTCACGCCGGAGGAGCAGGCTGCCGAGCACGGAGCGGAGCTGTGGAAGAGCGATCCGACAGGCTGCTGCAATATTCGCAAGGTTGAGCCGCTGACTCGCATTCTTTCCCAATACGAGGCTTGGATTACCGGAATTCGCCGCGATCAGGCGCCTACGCGCGCGAATGCGAAAAAGGTGGAGTATGATACCAAGTTCGGTCTGGTGAAATTCAATCCTCTGGCCGCGTGGACTTCCGAGCAAGTGTGGGAATATATCCGGGCAAACGACATTATTTACAATCCGCTTCACGATCAGAACTTCCCAAGCATCGGCTGCGAGCAATGCACGAAGCCGGTTATGCCGGGCGAGGACCCTCGCTCCGGGCGCTGGGCAGGCAACGAGAAGACGGAGTGCGGCTTGCACAAATAAGCTGCTGCAGGGTCGAAACTTATTGAAGAAGAAGGAGCTACTCAGATCATGAGCGCAATTTTACCGCATGGCGGCACACTGATTAATCGCGTAGTGGAAGGGCAAGAGCGTGAGGCGCTGCTGAAGCAGGCGGCCGAGCTGGTGTCTATCCCCGTTAATACCTGGACGATATCGGACCTGGATCTTATCGGCGTCGGAGCGTTCAGTCCTCTGACCGGTTTTATGAACGAGCAAGACTATGTATCGGTCGTGAACAACATGAGACTTGCGAGCGGCGAAATCTGGAGTATTCCGATTACGCTTGCCGTGACCGATGATCAAGCAAAAAGCTTGTCCGTCGGAGAGAAGGCCGCCTTGGTGGGAGAGACCGATGGCGTGATCTATGGCATTATCGATGTGGAAAGCATCTATACGGCAGATAAGCGACATGAGGCCGTGCAAGTATTCAAGACGGACGACATGGAGCATCCAGGCGTCGTGAAGCTGTTTGATCGCCCGAGCACCTACGTGGGAGGGGCAATCCAGGTGCTTAACCGGCCCGTGCCGGAGAAGTTCCAGGAATTTTACTTTGATCCATCGGATACCCGGAGACTGTTCGCGGAGAAGGGGTGGAAAACCGTTGTCGGCTTTCAGACCCGTAACCCCGTCCACAGAGCTCATGAATATATTCAAAAAGCGGCAATGGAGATCGTTGACGGCTTGTTCCTGAACCCGCTGGTCGGAGAGACGAAATCCGACGACGTGCCGGCTAACGTTCGAATGAAGAGCTATCTGGCCTTGCTTGAAAACTATTACCCGCAAGACCGCGTCTTCCTCGGGGTATTCCCTGCGGCGATGCGTTATGCGGGTCCGAGAGAAGCGATCTTCCACGCGCTCGTACGCAAAAATTACGGCTGCACCCACTTTATCGTCGGACGCGATCATGCGGGCGTCGGCGACTATTACGGGACTTATGAGGCTCAGGACCTTCTGAAGTCGCTTCCTGCTGAGGAGCTTGGCATTACTCCATTGTATTTCGAGCACAGCTTCTTCTGCACGAAATGCGGCAATATGGCCTCCAGCAAAACATGTCCGCATGACAAGGCGGATCATCTGACCTTGTCGGGCACGAAGGTGCGCGCATTACTGCGCGATGGCGTCTGCCCGCCGCCGGAATTCTCCAGACCTGAGGTCGCCTCGATTCTGATCGAGGGCATGGCGGAAGCCAGCAAAACCTACACGATCTAAATCATAAAAATCCACCTTGTCCCATATGATGTAGGGAGCTTTCCCGGGACGAGGTGGATTTTTTATGTTGAATCGATATAGGCGCCGCTGGCTGCGTCTGCTGGGCATCCGCAAGCGCATGGTCGTCTGGATGACGCGCAAGGCTTTGATCCGAATGGGCATCGTTGCCGTTTTGCTGCTGCTCACCGCAAGTCTTTTCCTGAGCGAGGTTCCGTCCTCGCGAACTTGGTCTCATTGGGCGCTGCCCTTGTCCGGCAAAGTGATTGCGTTGGATGCCGGCCACGGGGGAGCGGATGGGGGCGCGGTCAGCCGGGACGGAACCATTGAGAAAGACTTGAATCTGGCGATCGTGCTTTATCTGAGAGACTATCTGCAGCAAGCGGGAGCACTGGTTAAGCTGACCCGTGAAGGGGATTATGATCTTGCTCAGCCCGAGACAAGGGGGAATTCCCGACGCAAAACCGAGGATCTGCTGAAAAGAGCGGAGGAAATTAGCAAGCGGCAGGCGGATATGACGCTCAGCATTCATATGAACAGCATTCCGTCGCCGAAGTGGTCGGGCGCTCAGACGTTCTATTTCGCAAATAATACGGAGGGCAAAAGATTGGCGTCGGATATCCAGTCCGAGCTGAGAAGCGTCCTTGGAAACACGCAGCGGATTGCCAAGCAAGCCGATACGATCTATCTGCTCAAGACGCTCAAGATGCCCACCGCATTGGTTGAGGTCGGGTTTCTATCTCATCCCCAGGAAGCCGGCTTGCTCGCCGACGAGGGTTATCAGCGGAAAGTCGCGGCTTCCATCTATAGAGGAATTCTAAAGTACGCATCCGGTGAAAAGGGTAAGCCTGTGTTATAATGGGAGCATGTACTATATCGCATGGGGGGCTAACCTGTGGTCACCAAAGAAAACATCCTAGAGGCTCTGCAGTCCGTGATCGAGCCGACGTTAAAACAAAGCTTGACCGGTCTGGGTCTTGTTCGCGATATGATGGTTCGCGATTCTTCCGTATCGATGTCTGTCTTGCTTCACCCCGACAGCATGGGGCAAGCGGCAGAAGTAGAGAGGGACATTGCGCAAGCGCTGTCCGCGCTTGCGATATCCGTTCCTAACCTTCGCATTCGGGCCATGACGGAATATGAAAGATCCGAAGTATCCGCCAAATCGGAGGGGGCAGCCCCTCAAGGAGAAGCCAAGGCGAAGGATAACGCCCCGATCAGAGGGCATGGGAGCGGTCTGGAGCAGCATACGATTCTGCATCCGGAAAGCGGCGTAGAGTTTATCGCGATTGCCAGCGGCAAGGGCGGCGTAGGGAAGTCGACCGTAACGGTCAACCTGGCGGTTGCCTTGGCCAGAAAGGGCAAGCGGGTCGGCTTGATCGACAGCGATATTTACGGCTTCAGCGTCCCAGACATGATGGGCATCGAGGAACGTCCGGAGCAGGTCGGGGATAAGATCAAGCCGATCGAGCGGTTTGGCGTAAAAGTCATCTCGATGGGTTTCTTCGTAGAGGACAACAGTCCGATTGTGTGGCGCGGACCGATGCTCGGCAAGATGCTGCGTAACTTCTTTGCGGAGATCGATTGGGGCGAGCTCGACTATCTTCTCCTTGATCTGCCGCCGGGAACGGGGGACGTTGCCCTGGATGTCCACCAGATGATTCCGCAGAGCAAGGAAATTATCGTCACGACGCCGCATGCCACCGCCGCTTTCGTGGCGGCCCGCGCGGGAGCGATGGCGATCAAGACGAATCACGAAATTATCGGAGTCGTGGAGAATATGTCCTACTTCGAGAGCAAGGAGACCGGCAATCGCGAATACGTCTTCGGACGCGGAGGCGGAGGCAAGCTGGCGGAGACGCTGAATACGAGTCTGCTGGCGCAATTCCCGCTTGGCGCGCCGGACAATCATCCGTCCGAGCCGGATTTCTCGCCCTCCGTCTACAAGGCGGAATCGGAGATTGGCCAGGAATATCTGGCGCTCGCTCAATCGGTCATCGATCGCTGCGGCAAATAAGCGGTTGCTTAGCATAAATAACGGCGCCAGGATGATCTCCTGACGCCGTTATTTTTTTGTCAGAGGACGCCGAAGGCATTTTGGCTTGGATTAACTGCTTTCGCTGCCGCCCTCGCCGCTCTGATCGCCTTGATTGTCGCCGCCGCCTTCTTCGCCGCCGCCTTGACCGCCTTGACCTCCCTTGCCCTTTTTCTTGTCGGCTTCAGGGGTAAGCTCTTCCTTGACGACGCTTTGCAGAAGCTTCATTACTTCCATCTTAAAGATCGGATTTTGCATTTGTTCGGTGACGGAGCCCATGATCACCTTTCTGATATCGGGATTTTTCATGGAATCGGCCAAAATCTTCGACATCTCCGGCATTTTGAACATGTCGATCAGCTCTTTCTGGTAAGCCGGATCCTTCATGAGATCCTTGTGGATTTGCTTGTTATCCTTGCTGACCGCTTTGGCGAATTCTCCGGCGAATTTAGGATCGAGCATGATTTTCTCAAGAATAGTGGAATATTCCGGAGCGGTCAGCACATCCTTCACGACGAGCCGGACTTGAGCCTGATCGGACGGCGTCAAGCTCTTCATCTGGAGAGTGCTTTCGCCATATTGGGCGTTAGACGCCTTTTCCATCGCTTTTTGCGCTTCCTCCGAGCCGAGAATGTCGATTACCATGGATTTGACTTCCTTGTAGCTCATTTGCCCCCCGCTGCTGCTTCCCGATTCCTGTCCGCAGGAGGAGAGAATGAAGGAGGCGCCTAATATACATGCGAACAGTCGCATACGGTTACGCATACCGACCAGCTCCCTTTCTTAGGGTTATGGCTGTAGTATGCTTCGACAACCTTGTGAATATAAGGGGTTGTTCATGGCTTTTTATCTTGTTCATGGTAAAATGAAGGTTGATCACTTAGAGGAGGTTTCCGGACTTGAATTTACGCAAATGGATGAGATTATTCGGAACAACGATTCTGCTCGGCGCCGTCGTTACGGTTATCGGCAGCGTATGCATTCAACTGTTTAACCCCGACTTTCGCAACGTCGAGGCGACCGGCTGGCTGTCGTACATCCTGATGATGGCCTTGATCGGGATGACGTTCGGCGCATTCGCCCATATGGGCTTTTTCGCATACCTCATGTTGAACTACATCGCCAGAAGCATTTTCAAACGGCCTTATTCCTGGGTAGCCATTCAAGGCTTCATCGCTTTGTTCGTGCTGGCCGAGATTGCTTATTGGACTTATGATACCAACTTCCCAAGCGCAACGTTCTGGGCTGTGCCGCTTGCCCTTCTCGGAGCTTCGGTGTTGGTGGCTTGGGCGAAGTCGCATCAGACCTCAGCGGGGGCTTGGGTACCGACAATTTTCTTCATGGTTGCGATTACCGTTCTGGAATCGATCCCGGTCTTTCGCACAGGCGACATATCGTCGCTTATGTATCAGATGATTCCTCTGTTTATTTGCAACGGGTATCAAATCATGCAATTGCACAAAATATTAGGAAAATCGCCGGCAGCAGCACCGGCGATCTCTGGAGCTTCTAAGTAAAATAAGGCGAGGCCAGCTCGTTCCAGGCGGAACGATCCTGAACCGCTTTGCCGTCCGTCTCGGTCTGCGTAATCAGCTGCGACACGGTAACGAATTCAAAGCCCTTGGCGCGCAATTGATCGATAATGAAGGGAAGAGCTTCGTGCGTTTGTTTGCAGGAGTCGCTGGCATGCAGCAAAATGATATCGCCGGGATGCGCGCTGCCGACGACACGGTTCACGATCAGCTCGGTGCCGGGGTTCTTCCAATCCAGCGAATCCGTATCCCATTGGATCACCTTGTAGTTAAGCTCTTCCGCAATCCGAAGAACGCGCTTGTCGAAGTCTCCGTTCGGCATTCGGATCAAATTGGGCGATTTGCCGGTCATATCCTTGAGAATCCCGTCGGCAATCGTAATTTGCTTGCGTATCTCCTCGTCGCTGTATTTGCTGTAGTTGTCATGCTTATGTCCGTGACTTCCAATCTCATAGCCGGAATCGGTGATTTTCTTGACGATGTCCGGGTGCGTCTTGCTCCAAGGAGAGGACAAGAAGAACGTGACGTTGTCCACATTTTTCGTCTTCAGAATGTCGAGAATCGGCTCCGCTCTCTTGTCTCCCCAACTGATGTCGAAGGTCAGCGCAACAACCTTGCGATCCGTCGGCACGTTGTATACGGCAGCCGGAGGATGCGGGGCGAATACGCTTAAATTGTTTTTCTCTACCCAGATGACGGAGAGGGATAAGATAGCCGCTATCGTGAGAAAAAATATTTTTTTGATCCGTCGTCCGTTAAACACGAAAAAATGGTTCATGGCATTATCGGCTCCTTTCCAAATTGGTTTGGGAAATCCGGTGGCTCGCTCCGAACATGGACGCGCCGCCGGACTCGGATACTATCAATGTATGCTTGACCTATAGAGTTATTCATAGGAAGAACAGTTCGTATTCTAACGGGATCAAACCGTCTTATTGGAGGTAGCGGGCGCAATGTTTTCAATTCGGAGTCTTCTGCAGGCATGGAAAGAAATCCGGCCTTATTTTATATTCTCCGTCATTTTGTTTTTTGCCGGGATGGTCATCGGCGGAACTCCCAACGAGCAACTGGCTGGTTTTTTTGAAAATCAGCTGAAAGGCATCCAGTCCATCTCCAATTCCATCAGCACATCGAGCAACCCTGAGATGACGGCGTTCAAGCATATTACGCTAAACAACGTATATATCACGATTATGGCGATGGGCTTAGGCATTATTGCGGGGATTATGCCGGCGTTCATGCTCGTCAGCAACGGCATGGTGATGGGGTATTTGCTGTCCGGCTTCTCGGCTGCGGGAGAGAATGTGTTTCTCTTGATCGTTAAAGGCTTGCTTCCGCACGGAATCTTGGAGCTGTCGGCGGTATTTCTGGGTTGCGCATACGGGATGCGTTACGGAATCACCCTGATCAAGGGGATCTTCGGATCGGCGTTCGGCAAGGAAAATGCCTGGGAGCCTTTCGTAAGAACGGCTATCGGATCCGTGCCGGCCTTGATCGCCGTAGTTGTCCTCCTTCTGCTCGGCGCAGTCGTCGAAAGCACAATCACCTACTGGCTGATGAAGCCGTAACAATAATTCGGAAAAAGCTGGACCCCATGTCATAAAGAGGACGAAAAAAGAGCATAACAGTAGGACGTGCCGGAGCGGGGCATTACCTGCCCAGCTTCCCGGCCCCAACGCTGCTCATTCACGGGAGGATTCGTTCTGTATGCTTGGGATGATGTTCACGGAGAAGGAATGCAAGGAATTTGACTACCTGCTTCGCAAAGAAATGGACGAGATGCTGCTGGACATGAGCGATCGGCGTCTGGATGGGCCGGTGAAGGAGGCCATAACAAGGCGCTACAAGATCATATTCCGTATGTATGCGCGCATTGCTCCGCCAAGGGAATTATCCCGTTATGCGACGGGGTTGAAGCCCCAGAGCCACAAATATTGAAAAAAATCAAAGAAAAGCTTGACCTATGTCGCTTCAGTGTGATAAATTAGCTTTCGCCCCGCTTTGTTGAGAGGGCGCACAAGACCAAGCAAAACAAGCAAAAGGAAAAGTTGAAAAAAACCTCTTGCCAAGAGCTAGTCGAGTGTGATATATTATAAAAGTCGCCGTTAGCGCGGCGGACGCAAGAAGAAACACCGAATGGTTCTTTGAAAACTGAACATTGAGCGTAAGAAACAAAAACGT
>NZ_JBHSED010000032.1:0-87840 GCF_042651945.1 Cohnella boryungensis
AGGAGGAATCACAGAATAACCTCGCTTCCCTAATTATCTATTTCATCATACAACAAATAAATGTATTTGAAAATTAATGCATTTAGGGGCTTTCAGATAATGTTATTGAATTCACGACGCCCAACTCCCTTAAACCCGAAGAGTAGGCGCGGAGCGATTAGGGAGTTGGATATGTCTGGCTGATTCTTCTTCCTGAAACTGCCTATTGCAACGTCGAATCCTCTTCTAAGTTCTGCCGGAAGAGCGCCGAGTGCCCCGAAGCGTGTATTAGGTTATGCGAAGACATTTGCTCTTCGAGTTTACTTCCAGAAATGATGTTACTTCTTTTTAAATAAGGTATTATCTAATACATGGTCTCTATATTGTTGCCATTCATGTAATCCTCTTTCTGGTTCATTGTCAAAATCTATTATGCCAGTCCCTCCATCCAATGCTTTCCATCCAGTTTCCTTATATATAAGTCTAAGTGCTTCAATGGCATCATCATTGCCTCTTATATGTAGCAAAATACAATTAATATCTTTTAATGATATATTAAATTCGATAGAATAGTCACTTCTCTCTAATGTCCCCCAGGAAGGATCACTGAAATCTGCGTCTGGAAACAATCCTTGAAGGATACTAACAACCTCATCGTTGCTTCCTAAAGATCCCATATTATCTTCAGTAATATCCTTTATCTCATTTATTTCTGTTGGTATATTCATAAGAACTACATCCCAACTCATGTATATTCCTCATTTCTCATTAATTTCATGTGTTTCAAGTGCTTTCCCATAACGTTTTGTATTCGCGATGTCGATCTTTCTTAGATAGCTCCTACCTTAGGAAGATTGACGTGTCCGGCTGATCTCGCTTTCCTGTATACAGAGATGCCTCATCGACTTACATCAAATTCCTGCCGGACCGAGGGGCATAGTCCCAATACGTGAATATATTGTTATAAGAAGTCAGGGGCGCCTTGAAGTGCTCACCTATGCGATTTGTTCTCTATTCAAATCATTTCATCAATATTTATTATTCTGGCACTTCAATATATTCTGATACTCTTGATTTCAATATTTCTATTAATTCTTCATCCATAAATCTATAATCATCAGGAATATCAAGGCATATTAATTTCTTACTCTCTAATGTATTTGAAAACTTATCTTTAAGTCTTCTTACATGTTTCTTCTCCATTACAAATATCATGTCTGACCAACCTATATGTCCTTCAGTAACCTTTATTCTTGCGCCTTCCTCTGTTCCGGCAGATCTTACTTCATAACCATTAAATCTATCAAAAATTTTCTCTGCCGTTAGACTACGCCATTTATTACGACTACATACAAAGAGTAATTTAATATTGTGTCACCTATTTCATATAATTAAATGGATTGATTTTTGCAACTGAACATTAGCCTTTCCCATACAGTCGAATACTCCCTCTAACTACTAAACCCGCCTCGCCTATTTCCCATTAAATCTAACATATCAAATTCATACAATGCTTGACTGTCAGCCCATTCTTCGTAATAAGTAGACTCATAATCTTCAAATGTAAAATCAAATCTTAAAGAAGTGAACCGCTTCTTAATACCCCCAAATTTCTCATCAAAGAATCTAATAGTATAGTCGTAGCAACTCTTTAATTTGTGAATTAATTTCCTTACCTCTTCTTCTTCAATTGAAATTTCATAATGCATAATCTTATTTCGATAGTTATTTAAATCCTTTAATAACTTTTTGAATGCAATGGGTATTTCCTCACCGCAAATATATTCCAATCTATCAATTGCTTCATGGAATGATATCGTTTCAAGCTTTACTTTCGTGTCCATAATATGCGCAATATGATTTTCCTTCATCTGTTTTCTTGCGTTAATGTAGTTTGTTATATCTTTATAGATCAAATGCTCTTGTTTCGTTTTTAGAAAGTATTTAAATAAAATCTCGTTTGCATGATTAATTGTAAGAATGGCATCTTTGATATGATGATACCCAGCCAGAGTAGGGTCGTATTGTATTTCAATATTTTGTATGGACAGGTAAGTAGCCTTTAATGAATCTACTCCATTATCTAACATTGAATATTTCATATCTCCACCCATTCTTTAGTCATATTTCGCCTAACGTTTTTTATTCACAATGTCCAACTCCCTTAAGCCCAAAGGGCGGCCGCGTTACGTTTAGGGAGTTGGATATGTCCTACTGAATATAATCCCCTGTATCTGAGATTGCTCCAGTCGAACCTCCGGTCCGGACCGAGGAACGAATGCCCCGGTGCATGAATATGGTTTTAACTGAAGTTGAAATCTCCATTGATGATCTTACAAATTATTAATTCATTATCTATGACTTCAATAAACTCATTTGTTGTATTATGGTAAGTCAATGGTTTAAATGTATTGTCCTCAAAAAGCACATTTCCATTTATGAGATCATAGATTTGAAACCCTTTATCTTGAGATGAACAAAATAAAAATGTATCAAAGAATAATTTCCCATAGCTAATTTCAAATTCTTTAATGATACTTCCATCAGTAATATCAAATAGTCTAAAGACTGATCCCTTAGTTGGGTCTGTGATATCATCCTCGCCAAGAAAACTAATATCGATTCTTCCAGTAACTCCAACTAGGGTGTCGCTGATCCAACAGATTGGATCATTCCAGTCCTCCTTTCCCCACCATAATTCTTTCTTGCTTTCCCCATCTTCGGATTCCCATTTATTGTTAATCCATTGATTTATGTTCCAAGTAGTAACCGAGCCAGTCGGATGCCATTCCCATCCATTATCCACGACCCATTCCTTGTCAGGTGATAATAAAAGTTGTCCATGAAAATAATTCAAATAATGGGGATCGGTTGTTTTCGGGTCTGCTCTTGATGTTAACAACTCTTCAGTCATTAGATTTGTTATATCCAGTCTATTCCACTGAGTTCCGTGTATGGCGAGTATTTGATTTTTGTAATTGGCAAATGAGAATGGAAAAATAGTCTGCTCATGATGGTAATCGTCTCTACTGAATTTCATTATGATTTTATTCTTTTGTATATCAATTACCTCTCCATTACGACCATATGTATTAAACACTGCGACAATGTTTCGATCTGATGAAATTAGAATAGAAACACTCAAATTAAAATCTATTTCTCCATTGTCGAACAAAAATACAGTGTTAAAAGATTCTTCCTCAGTATTGATTTCTACTATTTTCCCGTTTCTCGTAATTGCATAATATAAATTATCTTCATAAATTATTGGCTGGATGTCCAAAATCACTTCATTATCTAGTAATTTTAATCTTCTAAAATTGAGCTTTAGACTCTCCATACTTATCCCCCACTAACGATATGCAATTGCAGCTAACGTTCTTGTATTCACGACGTCCCACCGACTTTAGGACCCGCAAGGGTCCGACCGCGGATGTGTCCGGCTGCTTCTACTTCTCCAAGTACTGAAATACCTCCCCGAAATACCTCTGTCTCCGGTCGGACCGAGGGGCGAATGCCCTGATGCATGAATATGGTTATAACGGATTATTCCGACTTCCTTGAATTACTCGCAAGTATGCTCTAATGGCTCTTTATGCTGAACTTTCCCTTGAGCCTTCTCTGTTGCATTTTATCCTTTATTTTCTTCATGTAACACTTTGTTGTTTAATATAATCTCCTTTGAGACTTTCTACTTATAATTCCCCGAGTCACATAAAATGAAATTCCTACAGATATCAAGAGAGTACTAAGGCTCCTTAAAAAGACATCAGAAATTACTGAAGTGATTATTGCACTAACAATTACTTGAATGATGATTAATAGGACTATAAAAACTGCCAAAGCATAAAGAATTCGCTTGATATTTGGCACTTAACTGTCCTCCAAATACTTAATTTTGTAATTAGTTTATACTTACCAGTGCAGGGTTGTCTGCCTGACACTACTTCCCTAAATTGCATCGGGTAGACCAAGCGTCTTCAGACCCGCAGCGTGAATAAGTTGTTTTGCGAAGACACTTTCTTCTTCGAGTTTACTTCCAGAAATGATACTACTTCTTTTTAAATAAGGTATTATCTACTACATGGTCTCTATATTGTTGCCATTCATGCAATCCTCTTTCTGGTTCATTGTCAAAATCTATTATGCCAGTCCCTCCGTCCAGTGCTTTCCATCCTGTTTCCTTATATATAAGTCTAAATGCTTCAATGGCCTCATCCTTGCCTCTTATATGTAGCAAAATACAATCAATATCTTTTAATGATATATTAAATTCAATAGAATAATCACTTCTCTCTAATGTCCCCCAGGAAGGATTACTGAAATCTGCGTCTGGAAACAATCCTTGAAGAATACTAACAACCTCATTGTTGCTCCCTAAAGATCCCATATTATCTTCAGTTATATCCTCAATCTTATTTATTTCTGTTGGTAATTTCATAAGAACTACATCCCAACTCATGTATATTCCTCATCTCTCATTAATTTCATGTGTTTCAGATAGCTCCTACCTTAGGAAGATTGATGTGTCCGGCTGCAGCAACCTCCTCTCCCCCCTGCCGGACAGAGCGCCGAATGCCCAGAAGCGTGAATTGGTGTTATACGCTGCTCTGGCTACATGAAGGAGCTTAATCGATCCATCATTTCTTCACTAGCTCTTCAGGCATTATCCAATACTGTTTTGTCTCAATATTAAATTTCAGATGGATTATTCTTTGTTCGCCCTTCTTGGGCCGTTTATAACTTGTCCCCATACCATAAATGCTTCTTCCAGGAACGAATAGTGTGCTTAGCACTTTTCGATTTTTATATACAACAAAGTATTCGTTCACTTCAATTTCTCTTCCCTCAGCAAGGTTGTTTGAGGTATTATTCCATCTAAGGGCCTTGATCTTCACATTTGTTGAAACTGTATTGCCAGTAATGTTTTGTTTACCCGTTCCTTCTACTAGTACTTCTACATCTGCTGAAGTTAAACCATAATCATATTCCCCTAATGTCTGGCTCGTTCTATCTAGAACTATTAATTGGTTCAAGATTAAATATGTACCGATTATTACGAATGATAGTAACAGTATTGTACTTAAAACCTTTCTCCTCAGCGACATTGGAGCACCTCCAAACAAACGGTCATTTTGGGTTCCGAGGTTGCGTATAACGGTCTTGTATTCACGACGCCCGAGATTCCTCCGCAATCTGCGTTTGCCCCATTCAAATCCTCTTCAACTTCGGCCGGACCGAGGGGCAACTCCCAATACGTGAATATGGTGTTGGTGATGGACTCGACATCCTGATTTGCTTTCAATTAAACATTTTCGAACTTCATATGAGTCAGATTATTTAACAAATATCTGATGTTGCATATAATAATTGCAATTACAGTAATTGTGCCGATGACTCTTACTGAATTTAAAATATAATTAGTCAAACTTAATATCAAGATATATGCAGATAATCCACCCGCTACTATATAGTATATATTTGAGAATATGTACTTTAAATAATTTGCTTTCCTTATATATCTTATCAAAATATCATGTACAGCCCCAATAAACAGTCCTGTAATAAATATTGGAATTCCAATAATCATCAAAATAAAAAATGTGCCTCCAATTTCAAAAGAATAAACCCAAAAAAAGATCCCTAGCAATAAAATGAACAATGATATTGAGACAATATTATTTTGCATATTTTCTCCTTTGCAATTCGAGTCTTTCACTTAACATTTTTATTCACGAAGTCAATCTCCCAGAGATAGCTCCTATCTTAGGGAGATGAATGTGCCCGGCTGCACCCCTTCCCTGAAACTGATATACCTCATCGATACCGTTTCTAGCTCCTGCCGGTCCGAGGGGCAACGCCCCGATACGTGAATATGGTGTTAAGCAAAGTTCCCCCCTTCATCGAATATCCCACATCAATGCTCTTCATATTCAATTAGCCAACAGTCTCTATATTGTCCTTCATGAAATTCGTGCTTCTCCAAATACTTCTTCTTAGTAAACCCACACTTCTCATATACCTTAAGAGCTCTTGTATTCCATGCCTGCGGATCCATTACAATCTTTTTCGCTTCTTTCTTATCGATCAAATATCTAACTGTTTCATTAATTAATTGAGTTACGATTCCCTGGTTCCAAAATGATGACTCCCCGATAAATTGATCCATTCCAAAGATCTTTCCGTAGAAACCGACGTAACCATACTTCTCAATCTCTTCTTCATCTATCAAATAAAACTGTAAATAACCAATATCATGCGATTGATATCGGATAATGCATTGTGTAATTTCATCCCTATTCTCGTAAAAGTGCTTTTGAACTAATTTTTTGTCATGCGCTCGATCCCGTCCTTCATAATACTGTAGGACTATGGGATCTAAGAGCCACTTAACAAGTAAATCAGCATCTTGTTCTTCAAGACTTCTTAGACAAATTTCATTGTTCTGAAAAATGATCATTGTTGTTCTCCTGTTCTTATGAACTTGCGTTGCGGGAATTTCGCTTAACACTCTTGTATTCACGATGTCCAACTCCCTTAAGGCCCGAAGGACCAGCCGCGATTCGGTTAGGGTGTTGGATGTGTCATTTTTCACCCTTTTGGCCGACTTTAATTCCGATAGGCTATTTAACAATCAGATTTCCGTAATGTTTACTATTTTCCTGAACTACAATTTCGCTTCTGCCCCCAAAGGCAGACTGATCGTAAAAATCGAACCTTTATTAAGCTCACTTTCCACCTCAATCGATCCTTCGCACAATTCGACGATGCGCTTTACCAACGTTAATCCGAGTCCGTTCCCCACCATTGTACGAGAAGCATCGCCTTGATAAAATTTGTCAAACATCCGCCGCATCGTCTCTTGGCTCATCCCGCATCCTTGATCCTCAAGCCGAAATATCACCGCCTCACCGCGTTGCCATAAGCCAATCTTTAGCGCCCCGCCACCGCTCGAATGCTTGATCGCATTATCCAACACATTGATCCACACCTGCTGAATCAAATGTTTATTGCCACATATCTCGATCTCGTCGTCCAAGGCAAGCTCCAACTGGAGGTTGCGGGCACTCCACTTCGGCTCCAGCATCAGGATCGCCAGCCTGACTTGCTCGTCCAGGCGATAGACGGACTTTTCGCTCACGATCTCAATATTCTCGACCTTCGACAGGTTGAGAATACTGGTCGATAAACCGACCAATCGTTCGGATTCCTGGATAATGCTGTCCAGATATTCCTGTTTGTCTTCCTCGCTGAGGCCACCCTTCTTCAGCAATTTGGCGAAGCCGCTGATCGAGGCGATCGGGGTCTTGAATTCATGGGAGAAATTCCGCACGAAATCACTGCGTAACGTCTCAATCCCCTTCAACTCCTGCACCATCTTGTTAAAGCTCGCCGCCAGTGCATCCAGCTCAAAAACAATGCTTCCCTTCGCCGTCACCTCAGCGGAAAAATCCCCCTTCGCCACCTTACTCGTGGCTTCCATCATATCCCGGATCGGCCTCACCGAGCGCCGGCTCAACAGCGCGGCGATCACCACCCCCAGGAACAAGCTGATATATAACAACACATACACCCCGCGCATCGGCGCCGGCTGATTCATGTCGAGCAGACCTGCCCGATAAAGCAAAAAAGCAAGCAAGCCTGCGGAACCAATCGATAGCACCATGACCACAAATACCAACGCTACCAAGGAAAACGCCAGACTGATTTTATGTGGAACAATTCTATGCCTGCTTGGCATCCTTCTCATCCCTTTCACACGCGCTTCGCGATCTTGTATCCCAACCCGCGCACCGTCACGATCTCAAAATCCGGATTGCCCCTGAATTTGTCGCGCAATCGATTGATATGGACATTCAAGGTATGGCTATCTATCTCGGTATCCAGCCCCCAAATCACTTCCATTAAATTCAATCTAGTAAATATTTTGTCAGGATAGCTCATCAGCTTGAACAGCAAGTAAAACTCCTTTTGGGGCAAAAAGGTTTGCTCCGCTCCTCTCGTAACCGTTAGCGCGTTGTAATCCATTGTGGTCTCTCCCAACACGAGCATGTGCTCGCTGGCAGCCTGCGCTCTGCGCAGCAGTGCCTTGATACGAAACAGCAGCTCCTGCTCGTCGAACGGCTTCGTCAGGTAATCGTCCGTCCCCGCAAGGAAGCCTTGGTGCTTATCCGTGATGTCATGCATAGCCGTCACCATCAGGATCGGGATATGGTCCCCAACGCTGCGCAATTCCCTACATAATTGATAACCATCCATCTCCGGCATCATCAGGTCCAACACAATCAAGTCAAAGCGCTGCTCCTCCATCCTGCTCAGCGCCTCGAGCCCATTCTTAACCGGATAGGCATTAAACCCCCCATGCTTGAGCACAGCGCAGAGCAGCTTTTGCGTATTGGCATCATCTTCGACCACAAGTATATTAAACACGGTGCCCCCCTCCCTCCCCATAGCCTTATTATACTGTCTCAAAGTAAACCGAACATCAACCCCGATTCGCGGCCTCACTTGAGGTTCAGTTGATATAGAGCGACTAAAGTACTGGTTATCCCACATAGAGAGAGGTTATAGAATGAGAACAATCAGAAGAGACACCATGGGCAATACCAACGTCATCCAGCTTGAGAATGTCAGCAAGAGCTTTGGCGATTACCAAGCCGTGCACAATCTTTCATTGGAGGTGAATCGCGGGGAGGTAATCGGCTTCCTTGGGTTGAACGGAGCCGGCAAGACCACGACCATCAAAATGCTGCTTTCGTTACTGAGGCCATCATCCGGCAGCATCTACATGCTTGGGAGCAAGGTAGACGCCGGCAATTACAAGCTATGGGAGAAGGTTGGCTATTTGGAGGAAGCCATCTTTTATCCAGAACTTACGGTTACGGAAAATCTGGACATTGCCCGCAGGATGCACCTGATCTCCGACCGCAATTCCATTGCTCGCGTCATCGAGCAGCTTGATCTGGGAGCTCATCAGGACAAGAAAGCCAGAACGCTTTCCCTCGGTAACAAACAACGGTTAGGATTGGCAAAGGCTATGCTCCACAACCCGGAGGTATTGATACTGGACGAGCCGATCAACGGACTTGACCCTGCCAGTGTTGTCGAAATCCGGGAGCTGCTGCTCGACTTGTCGCGCAATCGAGGCGTCACCATCCTCATCTCCAGCCACCTGTTAGAGGAATTATCCAAGCTGGTGGACCGTATAAGCATCATGCACAAAGGGCAGCTCATCCAGGATATGAAGGTAAGCCAAATGGAGCAAGCCCTGCAAAAAAGCGTCATCCTGGACGGACGCAATCGCGTTGCCCTGATGCGTATTCTTAAAGAGCATGGGTACAGCTATGAAGAAGCCGCGGATGGGCGCTTGGCCTTGGCAGAAGGCCGAGCGATCTCTCAGCCGGAGAAAATCGCAGAAATTTTAGTGCGAATGGGTCAGCCTCCGACTCATCTGAGCGTCGTGACGGAAGATCTGGAAGGTTATTTCTTGCGCATGATCCGTACAGAGGGGAGGAAGCAGGCATGAAGCTCCTTTCTCTCCTTCACAACGAAGCTCGTAAAATAGGGCGTTCTATCGTCTTTTGGGTTATGCTCGGGGCCTTTACGGCATTACCCCTGATGATTGCTATGTTCAACAGTTCCACAGCGCACTGGGACGCCTACTTCGCAGAGCTGCTCGGCTCCATAGGTGCCTTGCTCGTCGTAGGATTTTCATTCACCTCCGCCTGGGTTTTTGGAGTGGAGTACACTAACAATACCATCAAGGACATCCTTGTGAAGCCGGTCCCCAAGACCTATACGGTATTGGCGAAATTTATCGCCATCGCGGTCTGGAATACAGGAATGGCTATTTTCACCTTTGCGGTCATCGCGGGCGCGGGTTCCCTGATTGGCGTCGGCGGAGGATCCATATCCGCAGTCTTGCATGTTTTCTGGCCATTCATGTCCGCCAGCCTCCTGATCATGCTCGTCAGCACGACGAGCGCTTTCATCGCCAATCTCACCCGAGGTTACCTCGCACCGATTGGAGTCACCTTTGTCATTGTCATCGTCTCCAACGTAGTCGTGCAGTTGGGCTTCGGACCTTATTTCCCATGGACGATTCCAGTCCTGCTGCTAACCGGAGCCGAGCTCCACTGGAGCAGCATGGCGATACTTGCTTCCATAGGACTAGCAGGATTTGCCGGAACGGTGGCTTGGTGGCGATTTGCCGAGCATAAATAACAGCCCTGCTTTGGAACAGTGTAGCCTTTCGGTATTCGCCGAGACAGGGGGTTTTGTCAACATCGGTCGAAATTTCCCCCAAAGTATCGGTTCAAAATTCCCCAGTTTCATCGGTCGGCTCCAGCGTCCTCTGCAGGTTCAGGGCGGAAGAAGCCGGCCCTTTTCTTCTCCTTGATGCGCTAGCTTTCGCCTTTGATATTAACCGTGCTGGAATGATGGAGAAGGCGGTCTAGAATGGCTGTCGCCAGCACGGTGTCGCCAAAAATATCGCCCCAGGCGCCAAACGTCTTATTCGATGTCAGCAGGATCAAGCCGCGCTCATAGTGCTCGGAAACGATCTGAAAGAAGAAGTGGGCAGCCGTCTCGTCCATCTTCCGGTACCCGATCTCATCGATGATGAGCAGGTCGGGCTTGATGAACATTTTGATCTTCTGTTTGATTGTGTTGGTCAGGTGAGCGGACTGTAAGGTCTGCACCAGGTCATGCGCCGTGATGAAATAGACGGTATGACGCCGCTTGATCGCCTCGAGCCCCAGGGCTACGGCGAGGTGCGTCTTGCCCACAACGGGCGGACCGAGGAAGATGAGATTCTCCTGATGCTCCACAAAGCGAAGCGTGGAGAGATCGCGGATTCGGCGCTCGTCG
The DNA here is from genome assembly GCF_042651945.1 of Cohnella boryungensis. Lineage (NCBI taxonomy): Bacteria > Bacillati > Bacillota > Bacilli > Caryophanales > Paenibacillaceae > Cohnella > Cohnella boryungensis. Next base: position 10,849 of record NZ_JBHSED010000032.1, read on the forward strand.
ACCGACGGCTGGAAGGCGAAATCGAACTGATCCAGCGTCTTGCGGGACGGCAGATGCGCAAGGCGTGTCCGTGTCTGGATGAACCGGTCGTGCTTGGCGAGCAGCTCTTCCGCCAACAGCTTGTCCAAAAACTCCAAATACGATATATTCGCTTTAGACGCTTCTTCGGCGTGCTGATGGATGATTTCCGGTATGCGGACCCACCCAAAGTGGCGAATCGCCGTCTCCAATCTCTCTTGCAGAATCATTGGAACACCGCCTCTTCCATAAGCGAGTCGTAAACCGATAGCGAGCGTTCCGACACTTCTGGTGCGATTTGTGATACATAACGAGGCGTGGGCTCTCCAACCGGACGACTCGATGTACTGCGAATACCCTCGAAGTGTTTTTTATTGCTCACGATCTGGTGCTTTCCCATGGACTTGGGATGCTCGGCGATGAGCTGACCGCCGCAGTAGAAGCGCAGCGAGCCGTTCTTCTCGTCCTGGATCTCCACGAGGGATCCCACGTAGGCAAATGGGACGGTATACCGATTCGCCTCGTACGAGACGTAGCAGTCGCTCGTGACCTTCCGTTGATGCCGCTCGGCGTAAGCGAAGGAGACGTCGTTCACTGGGGTAAGACGTTCCTCTTTCCACAGCTCCAGCGGCACTCGAAATGTCGTGCCGTGCAAACGTTTATTCGCGACCGTGTCGAGCCAGTGCCTGGCCTGTTCATTAAGATCCTGCAGACTCGTAAACGTGCGTACACGCGGCCAAAAGTTCTTTCGGACATAGCCGACGCCATTTTCTACCTTGCCTTTCGTCCTCGGCCGATACGGCTTGCAGCGACGAAGCGTGAAGCTGTAGTACTTGGCAAACCGCGCAAACTGCTCGTTCCAAATCGTCTCGCCGTCATCGTCCTGCCCGATGACGACGGTTTTCATATTGTCGTAGAGGCAGTTCTGCGTGATGCCGCCGAAGTACGTGAAGGCTCTCGTATGACAGCCCATGAGCGTATCCAGCCGCTCGTCCTCTGTGAATTCCAGATACATCGCTCGCGAGTAGCCAAGCACCATGACAAACGCATAGAGGCGTTTCATCCGACCGTCGTGATCCACCCTGAAGTGCCCCCAGTCCACCTGCGCTTGCTCGCCGGGCGGCGTCTCAAACCGCTCTGTCGCCTTGTTGCATAAAGACGCGCAAAATGGTGCTGCCACCGGTATAGCCTTTTTCTCGAATCTCGTCCAGAATGACACTCGCATTCAGGCAGCCTTCTGCCATTCGATGTCGAATGTAATTTTTGTAGGCGTCAAGCTTCCCTGCCGCCGGCTTGCGTCTTACGTAGCCGACCGGCTCGTCTGCCTGCAACCACTTCCTGACCGTCTTGCGGTCACGCCCCAGTTTGCCTGCGATCTGGGTGATGCTCATCCCTTTTTCCGCATGTCTTTCATCCTGAAATACTCCCCGTTCTTAACCAATCTCGACTCTCTCCCTCCGGAGAGTATGTCGGCAGTAGATGGGGGATTTTCAACCGATGATAATGGGGATTTTACTACTGATTTTCACACGGGCGACCAACTCTGCCTTGGTCAAACTACCCGGCTCGACCATGCTGAGACCGCAGTAGCCCGCCTTACATGGCCTTCCCAAAAAGAACGTCCCTTCTGCCAACCGGCAACAAGGGACGTTCTTCGTCTCATTACACAAGTATGGAATTAATGCCCCATCATGGCAGTATCATTTAACCGTCCATTTTGTAGAGCTTAGCGAGCCCGCCTTCTGCCGTTTCACGGTAACGGCTATTCATATCCTGGCCTGTCTCATACATGGTCTGCACAACCAGATCAAAAGATATTTTACGGGTACCAGACAAGAATTTAGCTAGGCTCAGCGCATTGAGCGCCCGCATCGCACCGACAGCATTCCGCTCAATGCAAGGAATCTGAACCAGTCCGTTAATTGGATCACAGGTTAACCCCAAGTGGTGCTCCATCGCAACCTCCGCCGCATACTCTATCTGGTCGATCTCCATACCGGACAATTCAGCCAGTGCAGCCGCTGCCATAGAGCAAGCCGTGCCCACCTCCGCCTGGCAGCCGCACTGAGCGCCGCTGATCGAGGCGTTCTGCTTGACCAGATTACCAATGAGCCCGCCAACCGCCAGAGCCCGGAGGATCTGTGCGTCCGGGACCTGCATCTTCTCGTGCATATAACGGAGTGAGGCAGGCACAACACCGCTGGCTCCACAGGTCGGGGCCGTTACGACTGTGCCGGCGGCGGCATTCTGTTCGTTGACGGCGAAAGCGTACGCGCTGACGATCCGGTTCTCACGTGTCTCCGGGCTCTCATCCACATGCCCCTGATGATAGAGATATTTCGCCTTGCGTTCGACATGAAGACCGCCTTCCAGAATACCTGTGACGGATAGCCCCTCGTCGATTGAACGCTTCATCGCTTCCCAGATGCCTTGGAGGAAATCCCAGATTTGTTTGCCTTCACGCTGTTCGACGTAATCGCTTAGACGGATATGATTCGCTTTACAAAAGGCACTGATCTCTGCAAAGGTATTCTCCGGGTAAACATCAGGCCCATGCGCCTCCTCCCGCCCCTCAATTACGATATCTCCTCCGCCGATACTGACAGCACGCATGAATGCGGTTTGCCGCCCATCTTGGTAAGCAAACAAGTCCATGGTATTGGGATGAGGCAGAACAAAGTCAGGCTGCGGAACAAATTGGACCTCCGCTGGAGCGGGCGACAGTGCTCTAATAATAGCTTTGTCCGTCATATGGCCTTTGCCTGTTTTGGCAAGGGAACCATAGATCAACGCCTTGAACTGGTCTGCATCTTCATTTTCTGATTTGAAGATTCTGGCCGCTTTCTCCGGCCCCATGGTATGGGAGCTGGACGGTCCGCTGCCAATCTTAAATAGCTCAGTCAACGATCTCATAGCACCCATACATCCTTTCCGGCTATCGCCCATTCCTCTGAAAACGTTCCTTGAGCTTCATCAGCCGCTCATGAATTCCCTCTTCATCAATGGCCATGTCATACAATTGGTGAGTAAGCTGGAGACCCTGATCCTCTGCAAGAGCTTGTTTCCACGGGTGCGACACAATCGAATGAGTGAGATGTCTTACCGAGCGAGGGGCCTGAATAATGCTTTCTGCCAGCTCCCATGCCCGTGGAAGAAGCTGTTCACGAGGCAGCACCTCACTGACCAGACCGTGGTCTAATGCCTCTTGGGCAGTAATGTTCATCCCCGTGTATGCGTAGTATGCTGCTTTCTTACTTCCCAGTATCTTTTGAAGTGCCAGAACGATTCCATCTCCAGGCGGAACACCACCCAGATAATGGGCATCGAAGAACGCTGTGTCTTCCGCGCAAACGGTAATATCACAAAGCGTCCCCAACTGCCAATGTGAGCCCGTGCCATTGATCGCCCCAATTGTGGGGATGTCAAGGCAATGAATCATATTTTCAATCATTCTGAGCGATTCATGATACATTTCCAGCTTCCGGCGATTCGGCCAATCCATGAATTTGGCGGTCCAGACTTCAGGATTGCCTATTTGCCACAGCTCTCCTGTCCCTGTAAGGATCATGACCTCATTCTCAGGATCACGGCCAATATCTGACCATACATGACCATATGCTGCTTGGACCGGCCAGTCGAATTGTAAAGGTCCCTCGTTAGTGTGCATACGCACTTCGAGTATACCGCCGCGGCGAGTCATGAGGAATAAGTCCTTGTACTTCTCCGAGTACTCTTCGAACCGTGTAGGTCCCGTCGTCTTTCTATTGAACATCTTTGCCCATCAGGCGTCCCTGCATTTTCTTCAGCCGCTCCAGTGCTCCTTCTTCATCAATCGCCATGTCGTACATCTGGTGGGCAAGCTGGAACCCTTGATCACTGACCAGAGCCTGCTTCCATGGACGGGAGATAATGGAGTGAGACAGATGTCTCGTTGAACGCGGTGCCTGCATGATCATCTCCGCGAGCTCCCAAGCGCGGGGAAGAAGCTGCTCACGGGGCAGGACTTCACTAACGATACCCAAGTCCAAGGCGGTTTGACCATTGATTTTCTTGCCGGTGTATGCGTAGTAGGCTGCTTTTTTGAAACCGATCATGCTCTGCAGTGTGAGCAGCATTCCATCTCCCGGAGGCGTGCCTCCCAGATAATGCGGATCAAAAAAGTCTGCGTCTTCTGTACAAATGGTAATATCACAGAGCGTTGCGAGTTCACAGTGCGTTCCCGGACCGTTGACAGCCCCGATGGTCGGAATGTCGATGCAGAAGATCAGATTTTCAAGCAGTCTCAGTGATTCATGATACTGTTCGAGCTTCTTTTGCTTCGGCCAATCCATAAATTTCGTATTCCAGACCTCCGGGTCCCCGATTACCCATTTATCCCCTGTTCCAGAAATAATCATGACTTCGTTCTCTGGGTCACGGCCAATATCTGACCAGGCATGGGACCATGCCGTATGGGCTTCCCAGTTATGCTTGTACGGTCCTCCGTCCGTGTGAAGCCGCACTTCAATGATTCCGTCACGGCGGGTCATTAACAGGAATTCCTTGTATTTCTCCGAGTACTCTTCAAATTTGGTGGGTCCAATCATACGTCTCTCTGTCATTTTAATTCCTCCTAAGTTTGGTTTAGAAATTATCTATTACTTTCAAGCCAATCTCTGGCGAAAGCAGCGTAAGCCGCAGCCCCTCTATGAAGCACTTCATCCGAGAACATCGTCTTTGGATGGTGTACAGGGTAACTATAGCCTTCCTCGATATTGCCTGCGTTAAGGAACACTGTGGTACTTGGCACCGCCTGTGAGACAAATGCGAAGTCTTCTGATCCCATCAATTTACCACCGGGTACCAGTTGGGTTATACCGATGAAGGAACTCGCGCCAAAAGTGTTTGCAATCGTCGTTCTCATTTGCCGGTTCAGCCCGCTGTCTGTTTTCACCTCAGGACATCCCCTGGTATAGATCACCTCCACCTTTGCCTGAAAAGTTTCTCCAATGCCTGCAGAAATGTCGTGGATGCGGGTTTCCATTTTATCCCTCAATGCGGCGTTAAATGTGCGTACACTGCCTTTCATTCTGGCCGTATCGGGAATCACATTGTTTGTACTTCCGCCCTCCATCACTCCAATAGTAAGAACTGCATTATCAATTGGCGAAATTTCACGGCTAAGGATACCCTGCAGTGCCAAATGAAGATGAGCAGCCACATTTAAGGGGTCCACTGCGGAATCAGGCATCGCTCCATGTGAGCCCCTTCCGCGGATGATGATTTCGAACCAATCCGAAGAAGCTGAAATCGCTCCTCTGGCCTCAGGCACTACAAATTGCCCAGTAGGAATTGGCATTCCGGTCAACACGTGGAGCATCATGGCTGAATCCACCTTAGGATTGTCAAGAATCCCATTCTCAAGCATCATCTTTGCCCCGTTCAAAGTCTCTTCACCCGGCTGAAACACAAGCTTAACCATCCCACGAAGCTGCCCTTCGCTGGCTTTCAGGATCTCCGCAGCTCCGAGCAGCATGGAAGTATGCAAGTCATGACCGCATGCATGCATGTTTCCATTCAACGAGGCAAAAGAAAGCTCCGTTTCTTCTTGAATGGGTAGCCCATCCATATCCGCACGGATCAGAATCACCTTCCCGGCATGTTGTCCGCCGATCGTAACCGTTAGCCCTGATTCTCCTACGAGAGTGGGCTTAAGCCCCATCGACTCTAACGCCTCTTTTACGTATGCAGTTGTCCTGGGTAAACTTAAATCAAGTTCCGGAACCGCATGAAGATGATGCCTGTACATAGCCAATTTGTCCTGCAGCTGATGGGCCATGCTCAAAAAGTCTCCAGCTTCTTTAATCACAATGAACATCTCCCAAAGCACAAATTGAATGAACGTAAGAACAGGGTAAACATTCCCCCTTCATATTTTAAGACATTTTAAGAACAACTCGATCGTACTTTCAAATCCATTCGTTGTCAAGATGAATTAAGACATTTTAAGAACATTATTTCAGAGACTGCCGAAACATTGTAATATCACATTTATTGTGATATAACTCTTTTGATTGAACTGTTAATGAAAGGAATCTATCATGAAAATCAAGCTGGGTATTATCACGCCTGAGACTCATATGGACTATTTCCGCGCCATTGAAGAAGAAATGCGGCCACTATGTCAGTTCCGGTTTCTTACAATCAGCAATTTCCGGGAAACAACAGACATCTATCTCAAAAACCTGGATTCGGTGGATGGATTTGTGATTAGCGGCAGGATGCTTTACGAGTCCATCGATAAGGAAAGCCTGGATGACAAGGTGCCTGTTCACATTTTGCAGGATGATGAGAACCTGCTGTACAGGGAGCTTTTCCGGCTGCTGGTTACAGAACCTGGGCTGGATATTTCTCGGATCTATGTGGATTATGCGTATATCATCGAGTCTTTCAGCGAATTCCAGCAATACCTGACTCATGAGGGCAAGCCCATTGACAGTGGAAATCTGCTCGAACGGGTGGAGACAATGCTGGAGAACCATATCACTCTGTGGGAAGACGAGAAAATAGACCTGTCCATCACTGCGTTCGGCCATTTTGTCCCGGAACTGCAAAAGCACGGAGTCAGATATATCTTAATCCGCCCCACCTTGGAGAACGTCAAAGAGACCATAAGCGAGATCATCAACGAAATTACCATCCTCAAGCTTAAGAACCAGAGGGCAGTTGTTGCATGCTTATCGGCCATAACAGAGCAGCCACCCTCTGAAGAGCAGCTTCATGAGCTAAAAGTCCTTGTCGGCAGGTTTCTGCACAGCATGAATCTGGCAGACACGGCCCAAATTTCAGAAGGCTTTGTCAGACTGTACACTACCTACGGAAATTTCATGAGGATCACCTCTAACGCGCATAACTGCACCCTGCTGGAATATCTGGAAGAGCGCATAAGCGACAATGTGAAAATTGGGTGGGGCTCGGGGCATGAATATTTTCAAGCGAACGTCAACGCTACCAAAGCTCACAGACAGGCGGAGGCCTTTACGGGCAGTTGCAGCTTTTTTATAGACGAGAATCAGAAGGTTGTCGGCCCCATGCGGAGCATGAATGTCATCCAGTTCTCCGAACAGGGGGACCCAGAAATCATTGCGTTAGCCAAAAGGATCGGAATCAACAACATCAATTTGCAAAAAATTATGTCCTATGCAGAAATCATGAGAACCAATAAATTATCCTCTGAGGATGTTGCCGAGTGCCTGTCCATGACCGTCAGAGGTGCAAACCGTATCCTTAACAAAATTGAAGAAAGTAAGTACGTGCAAACGGTATTTGAAAAACGGGACAACAGTAAAGGGCGACCCCAAAAATACTACGAACTGTTGTTTCTCGACAAAGAAGGGCGGAAATTAAGTAGATGACACGCATTGTTTCGTTTACCGTCCGTTTTGACTTTAAATTAATAGAAAAAACTTTTTGCGCTTGATTTACCAACTGTACTTGCTCAAAAACAGTTCCATAACTCCCACTTTATTTCACCAAACCCGTGCTTCATCACATTCAGCACTTCGTAGATGGCATGCTTTCTCTTGGATTTTCGGGTACCTTAACCGATATCCATCGGGAAAGCTTGAAGGATCGAAATCGCAGAACCTTGAGTCATTTCTTAGCTCACGGAAGCTGGGATGAACAGGTCCTTCAACGCATTGTTCAACAAGTAGCCTTTCAGCAAATCAAGGCGGCTGCTCTGCGAGAACTTGACCCGATGTTTGTGATTCTGGACGATACCGTGTGCTAAAAAAACCAAGCCTTCGTCACAGGCATCGCACACGATTCAAGGAGCTTCCTTTCAGCATTCCCATCTCAAGGGCCAGAACGTGTATGGGCATGCCATTTTTCAAACGCTGCTCCATTCAGGTGATCAGGTGTATCCATTTGGTACGGAACGTTACGATCCAGAAGGAAAGAGCAAGATTACCTTAGCTTGCGAAATGTTTCAAGCCGTCCCTGAGTCTACTTGCCCCACTTATGTGTTGATGGATTCGTGGTATCCTTCGTCTTCGGTGCTTCAAACGAGTGCAAAACGAGGCTTTCATGTCATTAGCAGGTTGAAAACAAACCGTATTTTCTACCCAAAAAGCTTTCGGCAATCACTAAAAGGCTTTGCTTCCTACGTTTCGAAACGGGATACCGATTTGGTGACCATCGGCTCCTCCGCTTACCGCGTGTATCGCTATGAAGGAAGCTTAATCTCTTGTAGAATTCCGTTGTTCTGCTGTGCTGGGAAGAAGGTTGTGGCTTTGATCCGAAACACATGAAAGCTTTTCTAAGCACCGATGTTTCCCTAACCAGCGAAGAAATAAAGCACGCCTATGGGAGAGTATCTGCAATATCTCTTCGAGCAGTTGCCCCAGCTTGCCGATCCCAAAGATCCGGATCTGCTGGACAAACTGCTTCCGTGGTCGGCGTCATTGCCGCTGTTTAAAAACTAAGCTACGAGAACCAGCCCTCATCTTGTACATAAGATGGGGGCTGGTTGACGCTTCCCCTTGTTTCTGTATGGCCCCAATGGGATGCATCGCATTTTCTTAGCGGGAAATGGCAGCATTGTACATCATCATGTGATAAATCTTCGTCGAGGCATCTCGGGGAGAATCTCGATTCTCTTGCTTGCACATATGCCACAGCTCCAGAATATCCGATTCTAACTGATTGGTCTCACGAACAGAATATCTCCCCGGCTCATGTTACATACGGAGTTCCCTCTAAACGAAAAACGCCGGAACCGGCAAAGTAGATCATGCATTGCATGGTTGGATAACATGGACCAAACAATCGTGTGTTGAGAATGCGAACCGCAGATGTACAAGGATAACGACAAATGAACTTCCCCTTTATTATTGAAAAATCAGGATAGCAGTATAGAGTGGACAAAAGCCAAGGCAGACTGGTATGACCTAACGATCGCCCGGGAAGACGAATTCTTCGGGAAAGGTGGTCACCGAATGAACTCTGACCAATATAAGCTTGAGCGTAAATGGTGGTGACGAACGGGAAAAGCAAGCGGACCTTCGTGTTTTTCAGGCTCGCTTGCTTTTCCGAAGGTAAGGTACAATTTCACCTCCCTGTGCAACAACCCCCTTTTCAATCCAATAATTTCCCCTTATACAATCGCCTCACGGGCGACGACTTCGCATGCTTGGACCGCATCTCAGGCCGCCAAAGATTAACATATTTCTTGACCATGTCCTGCGAGGTATGGCCTAAAATATCCTGCAGGCTGTAGGGATCGCCTTCATTCATAATATACAACTTGGCAAAGGTATGCCGGAGTGTATGTGGGCTGGAGCGTACGTCCTTAATCCCCGCGGCTTCTCCATACTTGCGAATAGCGGCTTGAACAGATCGTATCCCGAGCGAATGTCCATCCAAAGTGATGAAAAGGTGCAGTGATGGCACATCTCCCCTTGCTTTGATATACCGAATTATCAACTTACGGACATCGTCACAAAATGGAATATCCCGCGGCTTCCGGCTCTTCCCGATGACCCCAAGCAATTGACTCTCCTTCACATCTACCTGGTTTATTTTAAGCTTGGTCAGTTCTCCCACCCGCAGTCCACAATCTAAGATCAGGGACAGCATGACGAAATCACGGAAGCCGGTGAAGGTCTGCTGATCAGGTTGTTGCAGCAGTCCAATAACCTGCTCCTCTGAAAATGAAGCGATTGTTGGCCGATGTCCTTTTCGCAACTTCAGATGCTCAGCCGGATTATACGCGATCCAACCTTCATCCGATAAGAACTGAAAAAATCGTTTAATGGCTTTGATTCGGTTATTGATCGTATTGAGCTTGTATCCCTTTTTTTCGACCATCACCATAATAAATTGATTTCGCAAGAAATCTGTTGAAACCTCATATACCTCGGCTTCTATCTCCTGCTCTTGCAAAATGCGTCGGTAACAAGTCAAGCTGCTCCGTTCAAATTTCACCGTGTGCTCGCTTGAAGTTTCCGCGCGGCGGGCTTGCAGAAAAAGATTCACCGCCTCTTCCCATGTTAGACGGTATCCGGAATGCGAAAAGGATACTCCATCATATAGTTCATTGCTTCTCCGTTTAAACGTATTGGGGAATCGCAGTTGATCAAAATGGGGAATTTGTCGTGATTAAATACACCCCCACTAACGATATGCAATTGCAGCCAACGTTCTTGTATACAACGTCCAACTCCCTAACCCCCCACGGGGCGGCCTCGACTAGGGAGTTGGATGTGTCTGGTTGATTCCGCTTCCCTGCATTGAGTTAACTTCAGTCGAATCTTCTTCAACTTCTGCCGGAGCGAGGGGCAACGCCCCGATGCGTGAATATGGTGCTTATGTGCTGTTGCCACTACCCTGAATCAGCATTAACTTTTAACCTGCTGTGTATTCCCTAATATTCTCTTACCTACATGTTCATTAATAATACTTTGCCCTTCAACTGAATTGAGAAACTCTCTTACTTCATTATTAATTGTCCTTGCTTTATTATATGAAGATGACTGCGCTCTTTCGGTTTTAAAACCGATTAGAGTTATCGCAATGCCTAAACTAATTAATGTGAATGCATCGCTCAATGCATTGACTTCTTTGACAGAAATATTGATCTTTAGATTAGGTAATACAATTATTGCCATCACCCCACATCCAAGAAATATAGAACGTAAGTATATTAAAACTTTATTTAACTTTATCCCCTTCTTTACTGCTATGCCTTCGATAATAAATTCTAATAAGTCATACAGTATAAGAAAGAATGCTGCAATTGAAACATAAAACAACCACTTTCCAGTAGCATTAATAAATGGTGTTAGTCTTAGAACTGATAAAACAATAAAACCAACCCCAACTGCTTTTGTGAACATTGTAGTCAAGATTTGTTCCCCTATTTCTAAGATCTTTGTCAATGCACATAACTTTTATCTACGCACATCGTCTGACGACAATACATTTGGCAGCTTCCGCTCCATTTTTGATCGTACAACGTTAACGCCTCATCCTCTGCACAAACTCATCATCAATACGCTCCATTTTCACCATTAACGAGATCCCATCCCTTTTACCTACAAAAACATGAATATTCTCCCATCGCCTCTCAGTATACCAAAATTATCAATAGCTAACATAGAAAAAGAGACCCTACGTATGCCTACAAACAAACGTAAGATCTCCGCCCGCGCCTCGAACTGCTCCACTGCTAGCTGTCCCATCATCCTTCTGTCACCCAATTAACAATGGACATGACTTCTATATATAACGACTTCGTGAACATTATAGGAAATGCTTGCACAGAGGTTGGCTTTATTTTACAATCAAACTGTAAACGCGCGTTCACAAAACTGAAGGAGGCATTATGCGTAGCGAAGATATTGCAAAGCTGGCAGGCGTTTCGCGCAGCACGGTCTCCCGGGTGATCAACAATTACCCCAACGTGCCGCCTACAACGCGGGACAAAGTGCTCAAGGTCATTGAGCAGCACCAGTACCAGCCTAATTCCTATGCGAGAGCTTTAGCCGGCAAAGGAACAAACACCATCGGTTTGTTCGTGGTCAGCACAGCGGAGAAAACAGCCGGTAATCGCATCTACCAGAACAATTATTTTGCGCCTTTTGTGGAATCCGTGGTGGATACCGCCAACTCGCTTGGCTATTATGTGCTGATTCACACGCTGTACGCCCTGGAGGATTACCAGAAGGTCAAGCAGGCTTGCCTGCAAAAAAGGATCGACGGGGCAATCATGGTAGGCACCCGCAAGCAAGTCGAAGTCATCCGGGAACTGGTCAGCCTGGAAGCCCCGATCGTCCTGATCGACTACGACATCGGCGAGATTATCGGTAATCGTTTGGATCGGAGCAACGTATCCGTCATTAATTCCAAAGATTACGACGGGGCGGTCGAAGCGGTCGAGCATCTGATTACGTTAGGTCACCGAAAAATCGGCATGATCAACGGCTCGGTGAATACGTTTTCCGGCTCCGAGCGTTATAAAGCCTATGAATCTGTCCTGCAGAGCCACGGCCTTCCCATTGAGCCTCATTACATTTTGAACGGGGAATTCCTCAAGCAAAACGCGTATCATGAGGTCAAGGGCCTATTGGCGTCGGGACAGGAGCTGCCCACCGCTTTTTTCACGGCGAACGACGACATGGCAGCCGCGGCCTACGAGGCGTTCAAAGAATTCGGCTTCTCGATTCCCAATGATATTTCCATCGTCGGATTCGACGACGGCCCCATCGCCACGCAGCTTGCTCCCAAGCTCACCACTGTCCAGGTGCCGATTTACGACATGTCCAAGGAAGCGGTACATAAGGTGGTCGCCCTGTGCGAACAAACCGTCACCGCCTTCAGCACGGTCAGCTTTCCCGCCCCGCTTATCGTGCGGGATTCCTGTAGACAGCTGTAACCGGCTAATTCGAGCCTTCATCTCCGTCCGGACCAGCGGACTTCACGATGAAGAGCTTCCTTCACGCTTTTGTGAACGCGCGTTTATAAATCATGTTAAAGGAGAAGTATACTTATGAAATTTGGTCACTTTGATGATGCTCGCAAGGAATACGTCATTAATACGCCTAAAACGCCTTACCCCTGGATTAACTACCTCGGCTCGGAGCAGTTTTTCGGCCTGGTGTCGAACACCGGCGGCGGCTATTGCTTCTATCGGGACGCGAGGCTGAGACGCTTAACCCGTTACCGCTACAACAATATCCCCCTCGACAACGGCGGACGCTATTATTATATTCATGATCAAGGCGATTACTGGACGCCGGGCTGGATGCCCGTCAAGCGCGATCTAGATTTCTACGAATGCCGGCATGGACTGGGTTACACATCGATTACGGGTGAGCGTAACGGTCTTCGCGTCAAGCAGCTTCAATTCGTCCCTCTCGGCTTTACCGGCGAGGTTCATCAACTGACCGTTTCCAACGTATCGAACGCTCCGAAAGAAGCGAAGCTTTTCTCCTTTATCGAGTTCTGCCTGTGGAACGCCAACGACGACATGACCAACTTCCAGCGCAACCTGAGCACGGGCGAGGTAGAGGTCAAAGGCTCCGTCATTTATCATAAAACCGAATATCGCGAGCGTCGCGACCACTATGCGTTTTTCTCCGTCAATACGGACATCGACGGCTTCGACACCGACCGCGACAGCTTCCTGGGCGCCTATAACGGCCTGGATACGCCTGCGGTCGTAGCGGAAGGCAACTCCGGGAATTCGGTAGCCAGCGGCTGGTCGCCGATCGCCTCCCACGGCATCAACATTTCCCTCCAGCCGGGAGAGGAAAAAACGTTTGTCTTCGTGCTGGGCTACGTGGAAAACCCGGAGGAAGAAAAGTGGGAATCGCCTGGTATCATCAACAAAACGAGAGCGCAAGCGATGATCGACCAATTCACTACCGACGAAGGCGTGAACCAAGCAATGGCGGAGCTCGCCTCCTATTGGGACGGCTTGCTGTCCAAATACACGCTGAAGGGGCCGGACGACAAGTTGAATCGGATGGTCAACATCTGGAATCCGTATCAATGCATGGTTACGTTCAACATGTCCCGTTCCGCCTCCTACTTCGAATCCGGCATTGGGCGCGGCATGGGCTTCCGCGACTCCAACCAGGATCTGCTGGGCTTTGTCCACCAAATCCCGGAGAGAGCGCGCGAGCGCATCATCGACATCGCCTCTACCCAATTCGAGGATGGAAGCGCCTATCACCAATACCAGCCACTGACCAAAAAAGGCAACAACGAGGTCGGCAGCGGCTTTAACGACGATCCGCTCTGGCTGATTCTCGGCACAGCCGCCTATATTAAAGAAAGCGGAGACTACAGCATTCTGGACGAACAAGTGCCGTTCGACAGCAACCCGGACAACACGGCTACGCTGTTTGAGCATTTGAAGCGTTCCTTCTTCCACGTCATCCACAATCTGGGGCCGCATGGTCTTCCGTTGATCGGACGCGCCGACTGGAACGACTGCCTCAACCTGAACTGCTTCTCCAAGGAGCCGGGCGAAAGCTTCCAGACGACTGCGAATATCGAAGGACGCGTAGCGGAATCCGTCTTCATCGCCGGACTGTTCGTGTTCGTAGGTCCGGATTACGTGGAGCTGTGCAAGCGCCGCGGGCTTCACCAGGAGGCCGAGGAAGCACAGGCGCACATCGAAACGATGAGAAAAACGACGCTGGAGCACGGCTTCGACGGCGACTGGTTCCTGCGCGCTTACGACCACTACGGCAACAAAATCGGAAGCAAGGAAAACGAGGAAGGCAAAATCTTCATCGAGCCGCAAGGCTTCTGCGTCATGGCCGGCATCGGCGTCGAGGAAGGTCTTGCTGCCAAAGCGCTGAAATCGGTCGAGGAGCATCTGGAGACGGATTACGGCATTATTTTGCAGACGCCTCCGTATTCCAAATATTATCTCAACCTGGGCGAAATTTCGTCCTACCCGCCGGGCTACAAGGAAAACGCGGGCATTTTCTGCCACAACAATCCGTGGGTTATGATCGCGGAAACCGTGCTGGGCAACGGGGATCGCGCGTTCGAGCTGTATCGCAAGATCGCTCCGGCTTACCTGGAGGAAATCAGCGAAATCCACCGCATGGAGCCGTACGTCTATGCCCAAATGATTGCCGGACGGGACGCGGTGCACCATGGCGAGGCCAAAAACTCCTGGCTGACGGGAACGGCGGCTTGGAACTACATCGCTATCACGCAGTCCATTCTCGGCATTCAGGCGGACTTCGACGGCTTGCGGATCGATCCGTGCATACCGAAGGATTGGAACGGCTTCTCCATTGTCCGCGAATTCCGCGGCAATACGTTCAGCATCACGATTTCCAACCCGAACGGCGTGTCCAAAGGCGTAGCTTCTCTCACAGTAGACGGAAAAGCTCTGGAAGGCCATACGATTCCGGTATCCGGCAGCGGCGGCAGCTATCAGGTCGAGGTCGTATTGGGTTAAAGCACTTTTAAGCACAGAAAGGCATTATCAGCGGGTTATACTCTTTTGCGGTATATCCCCTGGTAATGCCTTTTTTCTATAAATGGCTTGCTGATAAAAAACAGCACGACTCCCCTGACTACTGCGCCATGCCCTTTTCGAGAAAGCAGAAAGGGTATGGCAATGTCAGAAGAGTCGTGCCTTTATTTATGCCTTGCCTCTAATTAAGCTTTAGGCGCCAGCGTATGAATCGGGTGGCCCATCGCCAGCTCTGCCGTATCCATCGTGATCTCGCCCAAAGTCGGGTGAGCGTGGATCGTCAGCGCGATATCCTCGATCGTCGCGCCCATCTCGATAGCCAGACCGAGCTCGGCGATCATGTTGGACGCTTCAACGCCCGCGATTTGCGCGCCGAGTACGAGACCCGTATCCGCGTCATGGATAAGCTTCATGAAGCCGTCGGCTCCGTTCAGGGTAACGGCACGGCCATTGCCGCCGAACGGGAACTTGCTGGACTTCGCGTTGTGCCCCTTCTCCTTCGCTTCCTTCTCCGTGTAGCCGACGCTTGCGCATTCGGGATCGGAGAACGCCACGGCGGGAATGCACTTGTAATCGACTTTGGACGGCAGTCCCGCAATCGCTTCAGCCGCAACCTTCGCTTCATAGGAAGCCTTGTGAGCCAGCGCCGCTCCGGGAACGATGTCGCCGATCGCGAAGATATGTTTGATGTTCGTACGGCATTGCTCGTCAACCTCGATCAGACCGCGCTCGCCTACGTTCACGCCGATCAGATCCAGTCCGAGCTCGCCGTCCGTGTTCGGACGACGTCCAACCGTTACCAGCAAGTAATCGGCCGTAACCGACTTCTGCTCGCCGCCGACCTCATACGTCACCGTAACTTCTTTATCCGATTGCTCTGCGCCCTTGGCGAGAGCGCCGTTGACGATCTCGACGCCGGATTTCTTCAATTTCTTCACGACGAGCTGGCTCATATCCTTGTCGAAGCCGGGGAGAATCGTATCCGCGCCTTCCAACACCGTAACCTTCGTGCCGAACTTCGCGTACATTTGGCCCAGCTCGATTCCGATATAGCCGCCGCCGATAACGACCAAGCTCTTCGGCAGCTCAGGCAAGGACAGCGCTTCTGTCGAAGACAGAATGCGTCCGCCGAACGGGAAGGGCTTCAGCTCGATCGGGCGGGAGCCGGTGGCGATGATACAATTCTTGAAGCGGTAGCGCGGAGCTTCCTGATCGTTGAACAAGCGAGCCTCGTTCTCGTTAATGAACATGACTTCGCCGTTGAACATCTGCACCTTGTTCGCCTTCAGAAGCATCTCTACGCCGCCGGTCATTTTGTTAACGACGGAAGATTTATACTCCTGCACCTTGCCGAAGTCCACGCCGATGTTCTCGGCAGACAAGCCGAAGTCTGCGGCATGCTGCATCGACTCGTAGTGGTGCGCCGCGTTGATCAACGCCTTCGAAGGGATACAGCCGACGTTTAAGCAGACGCCGCCGAATTTTCCCTTGTCGGCAATAATAACCTTCTGGCCCAGCTGAGCGGCGCGAATAGCCGCTACGTAACCGCCAGGACCTGCACCGATAATGAGCAGATCGATATCTAAAGAAGCATCTCCTACGACCATGATTATACCTCCATGACAAGCAGTTCTGGATCGTTAAGCAGCTGCTTGATGTAGTTTAGGAAATTTTGCGCCGTAGCGCCGTCGACAATGCGATGATCGAAGCTCAGAGACAAGGCCATAACCGGAGCGGCGACGATTTCGCCGTTCTTGACGACCGCTTTTTCCGAGATGCGGCCTGTGCCCAGGATCGCAACTTCCGGGAAATTGATGACCGGCGTGAAGAACATGCCGCCGGCGGAGCCGATATTCGTGATCGAAATCGTGCTGCCTTTCAGCTCGTTCGCGCCCAGCTTGCCGTCGCGTCCGCGCGTGGCAAGATCGCGAATTTCGCCTGCGATGCTCCAGATGTTCTTGCGATCCGCATCGAAGACAACCGGAACGATCAGGCCGTTGTCCGTATCTGTCGCGATACCGATGTTGTAGTACTTCTTGTACACGATTTCGTTAGCCGCTTCGTCGATCGTGGCGTTCATGACCGGGAATTCGCGGCAAGCAGCGACGAGAGCCTTGACGATAAACGGAAGATACGTCAGCTTGACGCCTTTCTTCTCCGCTACCGGCTTCGCTTTCGAGCGGAGTGCGACGAGCCCGGATACGTCCACTTCGTCCATCAGCGTGACGTGCGGAGCCGTATAAACGGACTTCACCATCGCATTCGCAATCGCCTTGCGGATACCCTTGAACGGAACGCGCTCCTCGACGCCAGGGCCGCTTACGGAAGCTGCCGCTTTCGGTGCGGAAGCCGCAGGAGCGGCTGCAGGAGCGGACTCGGAAACCTCCGCCTTCGGAGCAGCGCCGCCCGAAGCGTGCGCCAGCACGTCATCGCGAGTGACCTTGCCGTTCTTGCCGCTGCCGGATACTTCGCCAATCGCAATGCCCTTCTCGCGGGCAAGCTTGCGAACGCTAGGCGTAGCCAGCACGGTAGCGTTGGAAGCCGGCTGGGCTGCTGCCGCCGTTGCTCCGGCAGCTTGCTCTGTCGCAGGCGCCTGAGCGGGCTCGCCCTTCGTATCGGCTCCGCCCGTTGCGCTGTTGTCGCCCGAGGCATGGCCTTCTGCCGCCGGACCTTGATCCGGCACGTCTCCCTCGGCTTCGATAATCGCCACGATTTCGCCGACGTGCATGACTTGTCCATCCTTGGCGCGCACTTCTACCACTTTGCCGTTTACCGGGCAAGGCACTTCTACGATCGCTTTGTCATTCTGAACTTCCATAATAATGTCATCGTCCGTTACCGTCTGTCCCGGCGCGATGAGCACTTTAACGATTTCGCCTTCATGCATCCCTTCGCCGAGCTCAGGGAACCGATATTCGAATCTCGTCATCTGGAACCCTCCCCAATTAAAACTCTAGCACTTGATTGGCGGTTTTAACGATGCGCGCCGCCGACGGCAGCCAAGCGTCCTCGATCTGCGCGAACGGATAGACCGTATCCGGACCTGCGCAGCGAAGCACGGGCGCTTCCAAGTGCAGAATTGCTTTTTCGTTGATTTGTGCAATGATTTCTGCGGCTGCGCCGGAAGTTTTCTGCGCTTCCTGAACGACAATCGCACGGTTCGTCTTCTGGATGGAGGCGACGATCGTATCGATATCCAGCGGCAGCAGCGTGCGAAGATCGATAACTTCGGCAGAGACGCCGTTCTTCTCCAGCTCTTCCGCGGCTTTAACCGCCGTATGCACCATCAGGCCATAAGCGATAATGGTAATGTCCTTGCCTTCGCGAACGATGTTCGCCTTGCCGATCGGCACGGTATAGTCGCCTTCCGGCACTTCCGCGCGGAACGCGCGATACAGGTTAAGATGCTCCATGAAGAACACCGGATCGTTGTCGCGGATCGCCGAGATCAGCAGACCTTTCGCATCGTAAGGATTAGAAGGTACGATAACCTTGATCCCCGGCGTTTGAATGGCCAGTCCTTCGAGCGAATCCGTATGCAGCTCCGCCGCTTTAACGCCGCCGCCGAACGGCGTGCGGAATACGATTGGAGAATGATAACGGCCGCCGGAACGGTAACGCATGCGGGCGGCTTGTACGAACATTTGGTCAAGCGCCTCATAGATAAAGCCTACGAATTGAATTTCCGCGATCGGCCGGAAACCCTGGGTTCCGAGCCCTACCGCAAGTCCGCCGATTGCCGATTCGGCCAGCGGAGTATCGAATACCCGCTGCTCGCCGAATTCGCCCTGAAGACCTTCCGTCGCGCGAAATACGCCGCCTACCTTACCGACGTCTTCCCCGAAAACAAGCACGTTCGGATCGCGCGCGAGCTCTACGCGCATCGCATCCCGGATCGCGTCGATCATTGTCATTTGCGCCATGCTGTTTACTCCCCCGTCCTTATGATTACAACCGTTAACGTATTATTGGAACTCCGACTTCTGCTCTTCCAGATGCGGCGGAGTTTGCTCGAACATCGAATCGATCAAGCCGGCAACCGTCATTTTTTCCGTTTGCTCCGCTTTCTTGATGTGCTCGTTAACCGCGGCTTTCGCTTCTTCCTTCACGCGCGCCGTGTCCTCTTCCGTCCACAGGCCCTTCTTCGCAAGGAACTTGCCGAAGCGAACGATCGGATCCTTCTCGCTCCACAGCTGCTCTTCGTCTTTGGTCCGATATTTGGTTGCGTCATCGGCCATCGAGTGAGGACGGAAGCGGTACGTTAGTCCCTCGATGAGCGTTGCGCCGCCGCCGTTGCGTCCAATCTCGGCGGCTTCCTGTACGGCGGAGATGACGGCCAATACGTCCATGCCGTCGACTTGAACGCCGCGAATCCCCGCTGCCAGAGCCTTGTGCGAGATCGACTGGGCAGCCGTTTGCTTGGCATAAGGCGTCGTAATCGCATAGCCGTTGTTTTGCACGAAATAAATGACCGGCAACTGGAAAGCGCCCGCGAAGTTCAAGCCCTCGTAGAAATCGCCCTCGGAAGAGCCGCCGTCGCCCGTATAAGTAATCGCAACCCGCTTCTCGCCCTTCAGCTTGAAGCCCATCGCGATGCCGGTAGCATGCAGGATTTGCGCGCCGATAATGATTTGCGGCATCAATACGTTAACGCCTTCCGGAATCTGGCCGCCGTGCTGATGGCCGCGAGAGTACAGAAACGCCTGATACAGCGGCAGTCCGTGCCATACCAATTGCGGCATGTCGCGGTAGCCCGGGCAGACGAAATCTTCCTTGATCAGAGCGTACTCGCTTCCGACCATCGTCGCCTCTTGACCCGATACGGGAGCGTAGAAGCCGAGGCGTCCTTGACGTCCAAGGTTCACCGCGCGATCATCCCAAGTGCGCGTGAACACCATGCGGTACATAATTTCTTTTAACTGATCGTCCGACAATTTTGGCATATGCTCCGGATTGATAACTTCGCCTTCCAGAGACAATACTTGCAACGGAGTCACATCTTCTGAATGGACTACGTGGGGCTGAGCGCCGGATTTAACCTCCGGAGCTTCCGTGGATACTTTACTCATTAGGTTCACCTCATCTTTGATTGTGGAAGAGGGCTTTCTGTTATAGAATTATTATATCCCTGTTTAAGTGATTTGGTCAAAGAAAAAGTCGCAAAATCCTTAATATATATGGCTTTTCTGAAAAACACACGTATATAACAGGATGATGATTTTTATGTAACAGTGTAATACAAGATGCGCCGGAGGCCTTCATTTGGTTTGCCCATGGCCGTCATTTCCCATACCTGTCAAGGAGGTTTGTCCCCATGAGCGACAATCCGCTGTTCAAGAGAACGATCCATAAGCATGAAGTTCCGAGTCGATATTTGCCGGAAGAGAACCGCTCCATCCGCATTTATTTGCCACCGGGCTACCAGCCGTGGATGAGCTATCCCGTCGTGTATTGTCAGGATGGAGAAGAATTTTTCAATTTCGGAAGAATTGCCACCCATGCCCAGAGGCTCATTCTCGAAGAAGACTGGGAGCCCTTCATTATTGTCGGCGTAGATGTCAATATCAAGCTCCGCAGTGCCGAGTACACGCCGGACGGCTCGCGCTATTCGGTGTATACCCGCTTTTTCGCGGAGGAACTCATCCCGTGGGTCGAGTCCCAATATTCCGTGCGCGACATGCCTGAGCACCGCTTGCTGGCGGGCGATTCGCTCGGCGGCGCCGTATCCGTCTCTCTGGCGCTTACCTACCCTCATCTGTTCAATCGAATCGTCTCTCTCTCGGGCGCGTTCTACGATGTCTACATCGAGCAAATCCAGCAGGCCTCTTCTCTTGAGCGCTTAAGCCTATGGATGATCGTGGGACTTCAGGAAGCGGAATACGCCACGGATCGGGGAACTTTCGATTTCGTAGCCTTGAATCGCGAGGCGGCGAAACGGCTTGAGGACAAAGGGGCAAAGGTTCGCTATCAGGAACGCGACGGGGAGCACAAATGGGGATTCTGGCAACAGGTGCTGCCGGAAGCGCTGGGGGCGTTCCTGGGACCGGCCCCGCTTAAGCTCGATTAATCCGAGCCTTCAGGGCCTTCTCCGTCCAGATGGCGGTCAATCCTATCAAGCAGGCGCCTTACGTTCTCCGCGTCGAGGGCGCCGCGCTTGCGGAACGCGAGCAGCTGGCTGCGAATGAACGCTTCCGTCTCCCTGCTGCGCTCCTCTTCCGTGGTTCCGCTCGGGTCATACCATACGAATCCGCCGCTTGGACCGTTTCTCAAGTACGTCCGCTTCCAGTCGCTCGGATATTCGTAGAGCGAAGCGCCCAGCGCCAGCGCGATTACATCGTCATGCTCCAGCGGCAGCAGATGATGGTACTCCTCCTCCGCTCCCCCTCCCGCGACATTCAGGTGATACACGGCAAAATGCAAGAAGTGGTCTCCCGTATCCCGATCCTTGACGATCCGGTACATTTCCTGATCCGATTGGCTTAAGACCTTAACGGCTTCAATTCGCCGCGTGAGCTCCTCCTGCGTCGCAAAACCCATGTGCCGGAAGGAGAGCGGCAAGGACGCGGAAGGAGAGCTATCTCGTCCTTCCGGGGGCTCGTTCATTCGCCCAGCCTCCCTTTGATTCGCGCCAGCAGCTTCTCGCATCCGGCCTGGACGAGCTCGTATACCTCGTCGAAATTTCCGGAGTAGTAAGGATCCGGCACATCCTCGATGCCCCTCTCGGGCAGCAGCGTCAGAAACCGGATGATCTCGGCCCGCTGCGGCGAACCCAGCTTTTCGCGAATGTCCCGTTCATTCTTCGTATCCATGGCGACGATCAGATCGAAGCCGGAGCCGTCCTGATTGGACAGCTGTCTTGCCTTCATTCCGCTATAGGAGATCCCGTATCGGTCGAGCAGCTCGCGAGTTCCCTCGTGAGGAGGGCGGCCGATGTGCCAGTCGCCCGTACCCGCCGAATCCACCGTGATCGCGTCCTCCAAACCTTCCCTTGCCAGCAGATTGCGGAATACCGCCTCGGCCATCGGCGAGCGGCAGATATTGCCCAGACAGACGAATAATACCGAATAACTCATGACTGACCTCCAGACGATGCGCGCAGCGAGCGGCGCGGCAATTTCCATTTATAATGAACCGACAGCATGCGGAACAGAACAACGAGCAGGAACAAGACGAACAGCCCCCAAGGCTGCTTCAGATCGGCTAGGCCGATGGCGAACCCCGCTCCCAGCGCCCATACGGCGTAGATTTCATCTCGCAGGACAAGCGGCTTGCGGCCGGCCATGATATCGCGAATCATCCCGCCCCCGATGCCGGTCAGCATCGCCGCAACCATAACCGCGCTTAACGGGAGGTTCGCCTTGACCGCGAACAGCGCGCCCTGAATGGCAAATGCCGAAAGACCGATCGCATCGAAGAAGGCCTCGCTTCTTTTCCAATGATGGATCCACGTCACCGGCAGCAGGAATACGATCAGAATAGCAATGCCCGCTGTTTTCAGAAATAATCCCTGACTCCAGAGAGTCGTTACGGGAACCCCGATCAACAGATTACGAATAACCCCGCCGCCGAACGCGGTCACAAGACCGAGGACAAACACGCCGAGAATATCGTACTCTTCTTCCATGGCTACGATGGCGCCGCTCACCGCGAAGGCAATCGTACCGATAAGACTGAAAATGTGAAAAACGTCGTCTAATTCCAACTCTGGCTCTCCTCCATAAGCTACTGTTCATTGACACCGACCAGACGCGGGTCGATTCGATTCGCTCACTTATTGTAGCGGCAAGCTCGTCTGTTCCGCAACGGTCATTTTCCCGCTATACTAAATAAGAACTAGCCACAACACGAATCTGGAGGAACATCATGCCGCACCGCAATCTTGCCCGCGCTTTCATTGTCACGGGGGGCCTGCTCGGGGAATGGGCACTGGCGCATTTAAGGGAAGACGACTACGTGATCGGCGCAGACCGCGGAGCCGAATTTCTCGTCTGCCACGGTCTTAAGCCCGATCTCGCCCTGGGAGATTTCGACTCCGTCGCAGCCGACCAAATGCAGGCCATAGCACGAATCGCTAAGCAGCTGCTGACTTGCGATGCCCTGGACAAGGATTGGACCGACACCGAGCTGGCGCTGCGAGAAGCAATCTCCCGAGGCTTTAAGGAGATTGTGATCGTCGGGGCGCTTGGCACTCGTTTCGATCATGGCTTGGCTAATGTCCATCTGCTGCGTCAAGCCCACGAGCAAGGCTGCGCTCTGACCTTGATCGACGAGCATAACGAAATCCGGCTATGCGCCGACCGCCTGCCTCTGATCGCCGATTCCCGCTACCCGTACGTTTCCCTCCTGCCGTTAACGCTTGAAGTAACGGGGGTCGACTTAGAAGGGTTCCGCTACCCGCTCCATGACGCGACCTTGAAGCTGGGATGGTCGCTCGGGGTCAGCAACGTGCTGGATTCCGACTCCGGGATCATTTCCATCCGAGAGGGAATGCTGCTTGTGATCCGCAGCCGGGATTAAAGCGACAGGCTCAGGCCGCTCGCCGCCAGCGCCACGTTCGACGGCAAGCCGTAATCCTTGCGCACATCGATGTCGTGCGACAGATGCGTGAAGATCGTTCGCTCCGGCTTCGTCTCGCGTGCGAGCTCCAGCCCCTCGCTTACATCGTACACCGAGCGCGTCTCCATCGCGAAGGGCTCGACGGCGAAGCTTGTTCCCAGGACCAGGAGGGACAAGCCAAAAAGGGGGGCTTTCTGCTCCCCCGTCAGTTGAATCGCATCCGAGCAGTAAGCCCAGTCCCCTCTTCCCTGCCTGTTCTCGAAACGATAGGCATAGGAATAACCGTTCTTCCCGTGATTGACCCGCCAAGGCACGATCCGCCAGCCGCCGTAGGTCATTCCCTCGTCATTGGCGATCATCGACAGCTGCTTCCCGATCCATGGAAATCGGGCCTCAATCTCCCCGATCACTTCACGCGGCGCATACAGCTTGCCGCTTCGCTCCTGCCAACGGCATGCGTCCGCCCACTCCGTCAACCCGCCGATATGATCGAAATGCGCATGCGTAATCAATGCCTGGGAGACGGAGCGCATTCCGCGCGCTTCCATCTGCTCTCGCCAATCCGGCCCGCAATCGAGCAGCAGCGGAGCCTGATCCTCCTCCTCCAGCAGCACCGACGGACGCAAGCGCCGATTCGCCCCTGTAGTCCTGGCCTCCTCGCAAACCACGCAATCGCAATACACTCTCGGCGTTCCCATCGAGTCTCCGTTTCCTAAAAACGTTATGCGCATGACGCAGCCCCTTGTCGCATTTTCCGTCCGGCGTTCAGTCCTTACAAAGGCAGAAGCTCGATTTCTTCCCGCTCCTCCAGCTGCGCGATCATGTCGAGCCATTCCTTCGGCTTGTTCGGCAGCGCCTCATAATATTGCTTGAGAAACTGAACAACTAGCGAAGCCGGCAACGACCGGCTCGAATCGTCAGCAGGGAAAAAGCCTAAATCCAGCTCCGTCACCGCTTTGCCTTCATGATCCCAGGAAGGATGCACATAGACGATATCCAGCTTCTGATAGCCGATATGCGACAGAACCTCGCGCCGCACAGCCGGATGCATCGGGAGAACGTTGCCGAACTTCAAGGCGGATACGGCATGGGGACGATAGATTTCCGCGAACATGCCGCGCGAGACCGTGCCGCTTTCCTTTTCCAGCCGCTGCAAGTCGCGCGATCTCTCCAAATACAGAAACCGTCCGATTCCCAGGCCCATCGCACCGATAATCGTAAAGTCGGTCATCGCCACCCTCAGCTCGGGATAATAGCGATATTCCGTAGCTCCGACGACCGCACCGTTATTCACGGCGACATAGACATGAATGTCCGGATCGGCAATCGGCTCTCTCCACAGCTCGAACTCCAGCACTTCCTCCGGAGGGAAGATCGACTTCATCAGCTGGTGCATTTCTGCAAATTTAGGGTCTTCTATTGATCTAACGCGAACGTATTCCATATTTATCTCTCCACCTTAAAAGGATTTCGCCATTCCATCAGAACCGCGTAATTCAAAGATTGCTCATCTTCCACATATTCGGAAGCAATTCCGGCCGGCTGCCTGCCGCAGCGCAGCATGAACGAAATAACCGGGTCGAAAAGCTCTCCCGTCAGCACCCGCTCGACATACTCCTGAGGCGTATTGCGTTCGGAATGCGCCTGATAGCCGGGCATTCTCCCCCCTCCGAGCAGGCGTCTGCAGCCCAGATGCACGACCGTCTCGTACATCGATTGCAGCAGCCATTTTCCAATCCCTAGCTTTCTGTATTCGGGAGCGACGCACAGATCCACCACATATACCGTATCGCCATTCGGCTCATGGTTCCTAATATAGCCGTTATCGGTTACAGACGCCCAGCTATGGGCCTCTCCTTCATTCAGCGTAACACGCAGCGAGGTCATGGAGCCGACGATCCGTCCCTGAAGCTCTGCGCATAAGGCGCCGTCGGGAAATCTCGTCACATGCTCGAGCAATTGCTCCCGGCTCCACCAAAGCTCGGAAGGAAAAGGCGGAGGAAAGCATGCCTCCTGCAAAGCGATTAAGTTCGCGAAGTCCCCCCTCTCATAGTTGCGGATCACTAACGGAAGCATTCGGTGTCCGTCCGATACCGTTAATTGCTTGTACACGCCCTCACCCCCAGCTTCATTAGCGGACAAGCCTAATAGCCCCGCACGCTCCACTCCCTATAGTAAAGGAAGTCTTCGACATGGGGCAAGCCAAATTCCATCCAATTGCGACTGCTGCGCTCACACTAACCATTCATGCGCCGAAATAGGAATACCATGAGAGAATTCTCATGTTTTTCTAAGAATGCAGGACAAAGCGCTCGCAGGCCCCATGTTCTCCTCTCCTTGGAAAACCTTAGGGAAGCAAGCGTCTGATATACTCAGTCTCGTAGCAGCAAGAATCACGGATCAAATGGAGGTAACAATATGAGCAGCAAGCGTACATTCGCCCGCGTAGCGGTAAGCGTCTGTCTGTCCGCCGCTATCGGCTTTGCAAGTTTTGCATGGCGACAAGCTCCTGAAGCGTCGGCAGCGACCAAGGCAGACAAAATCATATCCCTGGGAAGCAAATATCTCGGTGTCAAATATCGGTTTGGAGCGCCGTCCGGCTCGACTTCGGCATTCGACTGCTCCAGCTTTACGCAATACATCTATGGAAAGTACGGCATCAAGCTGCCGCGCGTATCCAGCACCCAAGCCACGAAAGGCTACAAGGTAGCCAAAAGCAATCTTAAGCGCGGCGATCTCGTCTTCTTCACGACCGCGAGAACCGGCAAGAAAATCGGCCACGTAGGCGTGTACGTAGGCAACAACCGGATGCTTCACACTTACGGCGCGCCTGGCGTCATGTATTCTTCGATTAACAGCGGCTACTGGAAATCTCACTACGTCACCGCCAGACGCGTCCTTTAGGTGATCGCTTTCAAAGTTATTGACGCTTTGCAGACGCGCAAGGTTACACCTGCAAACGCGATTTTAATTAGCAAATGTTAGAAAAGAGAAGCCTCCGGTACGGCAGCAACCGTATCAGAGGCTTCTTCTTTGTCTTCCGGTCAGATTTTGCGCGGCAACTGGATCGACACCGTCGTGCCGTTGCCGGGTTTGCTGTACACCTCGACGCTGCCCTCGTGGACGTCAATGATCTTCTTCGCGATCGACAAGCCCAGCCCGCTGCCTCCGGTTGTCCGATGGCGAGCCTCGTCTACCCGGTAGAAGCGCTGGAACATGTGGGGAATATCGGCCTCCGACACCCCGATTCCATAGTCGGTGACCTCCAGCTTGATCCCGTTCTTCTGGTTGCGAATGCGTACGTCAATCGGCTCTTTGCTATATTTAAGCGCATTATCGATGAGGATGAGCAGCAGCTGGCGGATTTTTTCCTTGTCGCCCCGCATGTACACCGAGGTATTGCCGGCATGCACGCGAATATCGCGCTCGAACGTCTTGCCGAGAACGTCGGACAGCTCACGAACGACACTCGTGACGTCGAATCTGGAGATGTCCAGCCAATTGTCCTGCTCGGCCTCCGCCAGAGTGAGCATCGAGCGAATCAGATTCTGCATGCGCTCGCTTTCCTTCGAGATCGCTTCGATCGCTTCGTCCCGAACCTCGGCGTTATCCCTGCCCCAACGCTTCAGCATGTCCGCATAGCTGGAAATGACCGTTAAGGGCGTCTTCAGCTCGTGGGAAGCATCGGCGACAAAGTGCTTCTGGCTTTCCATCGTGCGGTCCAGACGATCGATCATCTGATTGAACGCCCTCACCATCTGCTGAAGCTCTACCGATTCTTCGCGGCCGTTGAGCTTGACCCGATACAGCTTCCCGCTGCGATCGATCTCCCGCATCGTCTGTACCATCTGTCCGATCGGACCGGTTAGTCTCGATGTAAACCAATACGTGCCGAAGATCGCGAAGACGATCGCGCCGATGCTCGTTACCGTCAGCGCCCCGACGAGGATTTGGAGGTAGCTGTCGAGCACCGTCAAGCGACGGGCGGCCTCCACTGTGCCGATCATGCGTCCTTGATCGAAAAACGGCATAGACAAATAAAGCACGCGCTGGCCGTTGATCTGCTTCGTTTCGGATTGGCTGAAGACCTGCGTCTGGGACGGAATCGACAGCAGCTCCTCGTCGGTGCCGACGCGATTCACGATCTGATCGCCGGTGACGATTCTCATCATCTCGTTGTAATTGTACAGATCGCTCAGCAGCTTCGGATCGTCGAAGCCCTGCATCCCCCGCTTGCGAAGCGATTCAATGACCAGATCCGCCTTGTTCGTAAGCAGTTGAAGCTCGCCCCGCGTCGTAACCCGAATGACGAAGAAATAGACGAAAATATTATACAAAATCAAAATAAAGATGAGCCAAAATACCGTAAATAGCGTAAATCTCGATCTGAGGGTCATGCATCGGGCTCCTTCAGCATATAACCGACTCCGCGCACCGTGTGCAGCAGCTTATGGCGATAGCCCTTGTCCATCTTCTGCCTCAGATATCGGATATAGACGTCCACGACGTTCGTATCTCCGATATACTCATAGCCCCACACATCGGATAATATCTCGTCCCTGGTTTTCTCCTCGTTCTTGTGACGCGCCAGGTAAAGCAGCAATTCGAACTCCCTCGGCGTCAGGTCAATCGAATGATCCTTCCTGTATACCTTGCGAGTGAGCAGCTCGATGGATAGATCGCCGATCTTCAGCACGTCCTCGTTCTCGCCTTCGCGGGACGCCTTGAAAATTCTCAGCAGGTTCCTGACCCGAGCCAGCAATTCTTCCATCGCAAACGGCTTCGTGATGTAGTCGTTCGCGCCGTGCTCGAAGCCGCTTACCTTATCGGGCACGGTGTCTCTGGCCGTAATCAGAATAACCGGGACAGCCCCGTCGTTCTGACGAAGCCGACGAAGCACCTCGATTCCGTTCAACTCCGGCAGCATGACGTCCAGCAGCACCAGATCCCATTCGCCGGACACGGCCATCTCCAGTCCCTTGCGGCCGTCCGAGGCCCGGCCTACGCCGTAGCCCTCATGCTCAAGCTCAAGCTGCAGTATTCTTGCAATCGAATCCTCGTCCTCGATAATCAATATATTTTCATTGTTCATTTTTCTTCACCTCATACCGGGGACAGGTCTTCCTGCGGTCGCCGCTAACGGTTCAGCCGCTCTGCAGGCATGTCCAGTTCTCCCCTAAGTGTAACTCCGTTCGCCTCCTCTATTGTACCATGAGTGTCAAAGCGATGGAAAACCGGTTGAATGGAGCGCTATCGCTTGTTTGCTCGCTCTGTCATCAAGCTTAGCAACGCACCGAGGGCTTGATCGATCAGGCTCACGGCCGACTTGTCTCGGGGGAAGCCTTCTCCGCGCCACAGCGCCTCCAGAACTAGCGGTGACGGGAGCTGCGGCAAAAGCGCCTTCGGCGGCTCGGGAAACAGCGCAAGCCAGTGCTTGCGGTCGCGGAAGGGCTGGTCGCGATTCGCCAGCCAATAGCTGCGAATCGAACGCCTTCCGGCCTGGCGGTGCATCTCCATGCAGGCCTCTTGTCTGCGGGCCGACCATTTCGCCGGATAGCAATCCGATACGATCATGATTTGATCGGCCGTTCGCAGCACCCAATCGAGCGCATCGGGATGCTCCCAGCGGCTTGAGACGTCGAGCAGCACAAGCGGAACGCCAAGCTTTCTCAGCCATTTGGACGCTTCCTTATCCGGAATGCGGTTAGCGCTCGCTTCTCCGTCCGGATTAAGCGGATAATAAGCCGCGGCTCCGATTCGCCAGGCGGGCGCTGCGGCTTGGCGGCCGTCCGCTCTTGCGAATACGGCGTTCTTGGGCATCCTTCTGTCCCCGTTCAGCAGGGCGTACAGCTCTGCTTCATGGCCAGGGCATTCCACCAAAGCATGTGCGGCGCCTCTTCTGTCCAGAGCCGAGGAAAGGGCCAGGGAAGCGAAGGTCGCTCCCGCGCCTGGATAGGCGGAGAGGATCGCCACGACCTGCGTGCCTGAATCGTGCGCAGCCTCCACGGGGGAAGGCGGTCGAAGGCTGCGGCTGTCATCCGCCGCAAGCTCAAGCTTAACCTGCCGCAGCTCGTCCAGCAGCTCCAATGCGGATTGCGGGCGATCGGCGGGAGCGTCGGCCAGCAATCGGGCCAATAACGCTGTGAATTCGGCCGGCACATCCGCTTGCAGCGCTCGATCCAAGTCGCCGCGATGGCGAAGCGCAAAGCGGCCGCCCGACAACAGAAAATAAGCTAGAGCTCCCAGGCCGTACAGATCGGTCCGGCTATCCGATTGCTCGTTGCGAAGCTGCTCGGGCGCGGCAAAGCCCGGCGTGCCCAATTGCAGCGTATCGCTCTGTCGGCTTTCCCGATATCTGCGGGCGATTCCGAAATCTACGAGAATCGCTCGCTCATGACGGTCCAGCAGAACGTTCGCCGGCTTGAGGTCGCGGAAGACGATCGCGGGGGTCTGTGCGTGCAAGTACGTCAGCACCTCGGTCAAATCGATCAGGACATCAAGCACGAACAGAAAACTCAGGCTTAAGCGATAACGCTCGAATCTCTCGGCCAGGGTGTCCCCGGCGATATATTCCATGACGATGCACGCGACGCCGTCGTCATCCGGCGGATAATAATCTACGATGTCCGGCAGATGAGGATGCTCCAGCTCACTTAGCAGCTGCGCTTCCGGTAGAAACGCCCGTCGCTCCTCCGGCAATGGCCGGGTTAGCTTCAAAGCCCGCATCCTCCCTCCCAGTCGCATGTCCTCCGCCAAATATACCCGGCCCATGCCGCCCTTGCCTATCGGCATGGCGATCCTGTAGCGCCCGCCGAACACCTCCCCGGGCGACAGCTCCAGCCCCTGCAATAACGGATGCTCCATGATAAGCCCTCCCTGCTCTTTACTAGAATGAATAGCCAAGTAAACACGGCTCCGCCGTCCTTGGGTATGACGGCAGACGTTTTGTATCGTGCTATCAGATGGGGATACGAATGTCTAAATTTTATACTTGCTGATAGGCCAAAAAATCCCGCAACGCGGCACGGAGACTTGAACTTCAAGCCTCTGTCCGGATGCGGGATGCTTTCCCGATCGTAATCCGTATGCACTTATTTTCTCTTTACCCACATTGTAACTTCTTCGCGGTTGTGAAACAACTGCTTCACCTGGCGAACATCGAAATGCAGGCTATAGTCCTCCACCAGCTCCTGAATGGTCTGAACGGGCTTTCGATACATCAGCTTCAGCGTAATAAGACCGGAGCCGCCCGCAGAGATCGCTGGCGCCAGCTCCGACACGATCCGCTGCGTATGATGAGGGTCCCAGCTCATATCGCACACGAGAAGATCGAACGAGCCTGGTGCGAATGACACATCCGCCGCATTGCGCCGAATATGACGCAAATTCGGGTGCAGCTCCAGCGATTTGTCCATTTCCGCAGGATCGACCGCCGTCACCTTTAATCCGCGCTCCAGCAGCACGGACGACCATCCTCCCGGCGCCGCCCCCAGATCGAGGGCATGCGAGAAGCGATCCAGCGGGAGGTTAAACGTCCGTTCCGCCTCCAGCAGCTTGAAGGCCGCGCGGGAGATCAAGCCTTCGTCTTTGCGGAACCGAACCGCGCCGCCCGGCCAATCCGACAGGTTGTCGCTCGGCTTGGAGCAGCCCATGAACAGCTTTTTCTTGGACGCGTAGATCGAGACGATCCAATCCGCTTCGCGGGCTACGACTTCTCCCCCCAGCTTGGTCACGGTCGGAGCTATCGCGTCACGGCCTTCGGCCGATGAAAAGGGAAACGGGCTATTCTGCTCCTTACGAACCTGAATCGCCGTCTTGGCGCCTTGCAGCCGCTCCCCAACATCGGCTGCGAACGCGTTCATGCGTGCCGCCATTTCTTCCCGGTCTCCCGTTACCTCGCATTCGGATTCGATCGGAAACAGATGGCGGAGGAAGATCGGCTCGTTCCGGCGCAAATCCTTAAGCGCCGGCTCCGGCTCCAGATCGCCCGTCGTGAACGTGAACGTCTCGCCGGGAGCGATGCCGGACAGCTTGGTGCCGCGAATGCGCCTTCGCAGCTCCTCCATAGCGTACGGGGCAAAGCCGGGGTTGGCCGTACCCAAATAGGTGATCATCGGCCCATTCCTCCTCTGACTTCAATCCATGGCCTTTCGCCGCTCCAGCGAATGTCGATCGGCAGATCGTAGGCCGCGCGCAGCTTGTCCGGCGTGAGTACGTCGCGCTTCCGTCCCGAAGCGACGATCTCGCCCTGATTCATCAATGCGACATGCGTAAATAGAGGTATGATTTCTTCAATGTGATGCGTCACATAGAGGATGGACAGCTCGCGGGAGCTCAGCTCGGACAAGGACTGCAGAAATTTTTCTCTCTCGAATAGATCCAGCCCCGCACACGGCTCATCCAGAATGAGCAAGCGGGGGGAGGCCATCATCGTGCGCGCGAGCAGCACCTTCTTGCGTTCGCCCTGGGACAGCGTGCCGAACGGATGCTCCGCGAAGGCCCCCATTCCGACGCGCGTCAGTTCGGCGTATGCCCGCTCCCTTACCTCCTCCGGGATTTCCTCGTAGAAGCGCAGAAAGGCGAAGGCGCCGCTGGCCACGATCTCCCATACCGGATCGGCCAGCGTCATTTTCTCGATCAAAGCCGGACTTATGTAGCCAATCTGCTTGCGAACTTCACGAACGTCTACCGTGCCGAATCGGTTTCCCAGCACGTCGATTTTGCCGGAGGTCGGAAACAGATAACCCGTAATCATCTCCAGCAAGGTGGATTTCCCGCAACCATTGCGCCCCAGAAGCGTCCAGTGCTCACCCGCGTTTACGTGCAGATCGACGCCGCGAAGGATATCCCTATCCCCCCGGCGCAGAGTCAATTGCTGCAAATGAATCATTCGTTCTCCCTCTCATTCCTCAGATGTTCCACCAGCTCCACGACGGAGGGGAACCGATATTGTTTGCTCCAGGACCCGTTCTTGCGCTTGACGATCAGGCAGGGCACGCTCTCGATTCTGAATAGCGGCGCCAGCTCCGGCATCAGGTTCAAATTTGCGGCTGCGAGCCCGATGTCCGGCACAAGTTCCTCTGCGACTGCCAGCATCCGTTTCGCTGCCTGACACGTCCCGCAGAGCGGCGTATGGACGAACAGCGCGAACGGAGCCGGCGTAAACGTCCATTCCCGCTTCCAGCCGCCCGGCTCCCATTCACGCATCGGAACGTGCCTTGGCCGCTTGCTCAAGAACGCTCGCAGGCATCGGACCGTCATGAACAGCCACATCCGGCGCATTCGCGGCCCGCAGCTCGCGTACCATCTGTGCCCGCCCCAGCATGCTGGACGAATGCACATAGACCCGGCGCGGATATTTCCCGCCCGCAATGAGGCCGTGAACAACGGCCAATCCGTTCGGCTGTCCGTATCCAAGCTCGAAATCCAGCGACAAAATGTCGACATCGCATTCCTTGAGCAGGATCAAGCACTCCTCCGCAGAGCGCGCTGCGACGAAGCCTTGCGGACATGGCCGGACGTCGTCCAGAAATACGTTAATCATCCTTCTGCCTCCCCCGACAGTTGCTTCACAAGCTTCAATTGCTCTCTGTGCGGCTTTTGTTCGATCGACGGCGTTTCCAGAATCCAGGGAACCTCCTTAAGCTCGGGCGTTCCTAGCAGCTCCCGGAATCCTTCCTCTCCGATCCAACCTTCGCCGATCGCCGCATGACGATCCTTGCGCGAGCCCGAAGGATAACGGGAATCGTTCAGATGGACCGCTTTCACCTGCTCCCAGAAGCCCAGCCGGCGCGAGCGCTCGGCGAAGCTCCCCCATTCGCCCGGCTTCCATTCTCCGCTTGCGAACAAATGGCACGTATCCAGACAGAAGCCGACTTTGCCGGGCTCACGGATTAATGAGCGAATCTGCGTCAGCTCCTCCGGAGTGGTGCCCATAGGTCCCGAATCTCCGGCTTGGTTTTCCAGCAGCACGAGGGCTTTCCCCTGCCAATTTTCTGTGACGCTATCAATCCATCGAATCATATTGCGATATCCTTGAAGCGTATCCGTTCCCCTATACGATCCGAAATGAACGACTACGCCGATTGAACCGCAAGCTTCCGCAATCTGCAGATCGTTCAACGTGCACAGCGCCATCTGAATGGCCGATTCCCCTTCTGCCGCCGGATTAACCGGATAGGGACCGTGCGCGATCGACCAAATGTCCCGCTCCTCGCACCAGGCCTTGCATCTCGCCGCATCCCCGGCGTCGAAGGCTTTAGGCTCCAGCGTGCGAGGGTTTTTGGGAAAATACTGAAAGGCGTTGCCTCCGAGCGCTGCCGCCTGTTCGGCCGCCCCCCGGTAGCCGCTCCGCGTGCTGACGTGGCTTCCGTATCTTCCCATCTAATCTTCCGGCTGACAATTCGGACAGAAGAACATTTTGCGCCCGCTCATCGTCTCGAAGCGAATCGGCGTGCCGCATTCGTCGCAGGGCTCATCCTTCCGGTCGTACACGTAACATCGCTCGTTATAGCCGCCGGTCAATTGGTCATCCGAAGTTAATGGATGCTCCATATACCCTCCGGCCTCCTTGGCGTCCTGCAGCACTTTGTGCATGGCATGGTAGAGACGCTCTGAGGCCGCTTCATCCAGTCTGTTCGTCGCCGCGGCGGGATGAACCCTAGCCACGAAGCAGATTTCATCGCTGTAGCAATTGCCGATGCCGGCCAGAAAGCGCTGATCCGTCAGCGTGGTTTTGAGCTTGCCGCGCTTCGAGCCGAGGCGCTTGCGGAAGGCTTCAAGCGTCAGTCGAGGGTCGAACGGCTCGGGACCGAGCTCCTTCATAAGCTCCAGCGCAACCTTCGCCGTAATACGGTGCAAATATCCCAAGCGCAATCCTCCGAAATACAGCGAGGAGCCGTTGCCGAAGGTCAGGATCACCTGAAAACGACTGTCCGGCTCAGGCCCTTCTTCGCCATACGCGAGCCAGCCGCCAAGCATGAGATGAAGCAGCAGGCGATGGCCGTCATCCAGATGGAACAGCAGATGCTTGCCCCGCCGCTCCACGAAGAGAACCGTGCGATCTTTGAGAGCTTCCGCAAAAGCCTCGACAGGCTCGTTAATCGATGCCGCTCGGTTAACGACAACGCTAGATATTTTCTGTCCGCACAGCAGCGAAGAAAGCTGAGAACGGTAATGCTCCATTTCCGGGTATTCCGGCATGTTGTTGATCTTCCTTTCCGTATAGGTTGACGCAATAACCCTACAGCTTGCCGTACAGCAGCTTCTCCAGCTGCTCCGGACCTTCGCATACCGCGTCGGGAGTAACGCCGGCTTTCGCGCAATGCTCCTCCCAGTTATCGGCATTGCACAGACCTGTCAATACCAGTATGGACGGGCAGCCCGCTCCTTGGGCGGCGGCCAGATCCGTATAGGGATTGTCGCCGATGACCCACGACCGATCCGCTGCGGATTTGGCGATCTTAAGCGAGTAGTCCATGATAATGCGCGAAGGCTTGCCGATGACCGTCGGCTCGATTCCGGTCGCGGCCTGAAGGCAAGCTCCTATGCTCCCGGCTCCGGGCAGAAAGCCTCTGTCGACGGGCAGCAGGCGATCGGGATTCGTCTGCACGAAAGCCGCCCCTTCCAGCAAATGTCCTACCGCCTCCGTCATTTGCCGATAGGTCAGATTGCGATCGAGTCCCTGCACGACCAAATCCGCCCGTTGTCCTTCCTGCCCCTCTTCCAGAAGACGCAGTCCAGCTTCCGCAAGCGCGTGCTTCAAGCCCTTCTCGCCTATCGCATATGTAACGGCACCCGGATAATGATGTTCTACATAATAGGCAGCCGCCAAGGCGGAGGTGACGATGTTCTCTTCCGGAGCGGCGATGCCCAAATGCCGCAAATGCTCCGATACTTCCTTGGCTGTCCGCGTCGAATTGTTCGTCACGAACAAGCTTAGCATGCCCCGACTTTGCAATCCCGCAATGAGCTTGTCCGCGCCCGGAATCCGCTCATCCCCCCGGTAAAGCGTACCGTCCAGGTCGAACAGGAGCGCCTCGGGCGCAGGATAGTCCGCTATGGGCTTCAACATTTTAATCATATCTGTATGCCTGCCTTTCCCGCGATGCTTTGTCTCTTAGTCTCGCTATTCTATGCTGCAATGCCGCTCTTTCCGCTTCCCGCTTGGCTTTGTCGCTCGTCAGCCTGCCCCTGCGCAGAGCCAATTCGAGCGCTCGCTCGGCATAGGTCAATGCAATCGGCAATTGCTTGTCCCGATGCTCGTAATACATCGCCAGCTCCAGGTGGGCCTCGATTCTGGGCGCCACAGCGAGTTCGGTGCTCTCCGCGAACGTTCGCCACTGCGGCAAAGCCCGGTCGAAGCGCCCCGCCCGTTTATATCTGGCGGCCAACGCCAAGCGCCAGCTATTGTCGGCTTCGCTCTCGTCGGTCCGCTCCGCCAACTGATCGAACAGCTGCTCCGCCGCAAGCTGCTCTCCATGCAGCTCCAGCCATCCCGCCGTGCGAAACAGCTCTTCGTTCTCCGCGATCGTTCCCATAGCCGCAGCATCGCTCAGCAGCAAGCCGAAATGAACGGCCAGCGCAGCCAGCGTCAGAATATCCTTCTCGTTATGACTATATACGCCGTGAAGATGCGCAGGATTCCCGTCGCTCAAATATTGAAAGTACAGAGTCGGCGCCATGGAGCCGGGAACATCCTCGACTCTGTGGATGCCGAGTCTGGCTCCCTCGACCATCCCCAATCGGCAGGAAGGCAACGTGTTCTTCCACAGCGCCCGGGACGGATGGAGAAAATCGAGATGCCCGGGCTCCCGGCCGTTGCTTCGCCAGCCGTTGAGAATAAAACGGTTGGCAAGGACCGGCCAATCGAACGTGCGTCCATTATAGGATACCAGATGCGTCTTGTCCTTCATATGGTCAAGCAGATAGGTCAGCATCGCCCGTTCCTCGCCCGGATGGCGAATGAGCGTCTGCTCCACCACAAAAGCCTCGTTCGCGTAGTAGCCGAAGCCGATCATGAAGGGAACGTTTCCGGCGCCTACGCCCAGCCCCGTCGTTTCCGTATCCAGAAAAAGCATCCGGCGGGGATCTATCCGTTCGCTTTGCTTGTTTTGCCGGACAGCGATCGGATGCAGGCGATCCGCGCAATCCAGCAATCGGCCAAGCTCGTATTTCCCGTGACGGTAAGGCAAGGAATATACGTTTCGGCGCAGCAGGAACGGACCGGAGTCGTTCTCCAGCTCCTGTACTCCGATCCGGCAAAATGCCTCGTGCAGCTCGTTCCGTCTGCCGCTCTGCGCACTATCGGTCCGTTTCTGCTCGACCTCCGCTTCGCCGGTCTTCCGCTCCGAATTGTCGGAGACGGGAGGGGCGGAAGAAGCGCCCGAGCCTGCCAGCAGCCGATTCAATCTGTCGCGCAGGCCGCTCATAAGCTCGTCTCCGTCCCTTGGAGCAAAGACAGCGCCAACTGCTTGCCGAGCAGTCCGACCTCTTCGATCGGACCGACGCAAGCCGGACAGCCGCTCAGACAGCCGCAGCCTTCGATAAGCCGCTGCGCTTCCTCCAGCAGCTCGCCATGCTTCTCGTACAGGCGCTGACTAAGCCCGATGCCCCCGGGGTAGCGATCGTAGAAATAAATCGTCGGCCGCTTCGTATGCGTCGCCTTCACCTGCGGCACGACGCGGATATCCAACGGATCGCACATCAGATGAAGCGGCGCGAGATGAATCAGAACGTTCGCCAGACCGAGCAGTGCCATCTGCATGTCGTTGGCGCTGCGCTTGCCCGACTCCTCCTCCGAGAAGGAGAACCAGTAGCCGCTCGTGTGCAGGATTTCTTCCGGCAGATGAATAGGCCCCGAGCCGATATTCTCGTGCGTCCGCAGACGGATCTTCTTGAATATCGTCGGCTTCGCCATGACCGTCACCTCGCCGAATTGCCGCAGCAGCGGTCCGGAGGTCGATTCCAGATCAACGTGGAGCACCTTCAGCTCCACGGCCAGGCTGGCATCGGTGAAGTAATCTACGTTAACTTCCCGGACGTAGGCTTTTTTCTCCGGGTAGTCGAGCTTCTCGACCTGATACTGCACGCCCTCGTGAAGATAGATCGCTTCCTCGTGAATCAACGTCGGAGCGCTGAAGCGGTCGACCTCGCCGATTACGCGATGTCCCTCCGTCTGGTCGATGATCACGAAGTTCTCTTGCGCGGCTGACCGCAGCGAGATGTTATGGGCCGGGAACGCCTGCTCCATCCAATACCAGCGACTTCCCACCTTGTGCAGCACCTTCTCCTCAGCCAGAAACTCCAGCAAGTCCGTCAGCTTCTCTCCGCCGAACGAATCTCCCTCCTCAAAGGGCAGCTCATAAGCCGCGCATTTGAGATGATCCAGCAGGATCAGCAGATTATCCGGATGAATGCGCGCCTCCTCAGGCGGGCGTCCAAGGAAATAATCCGGGTTCTGGATTAAATATTGGTCGAGCGGATTGCTGCTGGCCACCAAAAAGGTAACCGAACTGCCTTGTCTCCGCCCGGCTCGTCCGGATTGCTGCCATGTGCTTGCGATGGTGCCCGGGTAGCCGTTCAGCACGCATGCCTGCAGTTGCCCGATATCGATCCCGAGCTCCAGCGCATTTGTGCTGACGACGCCGCGGATTTCTCCGCTGCGCAAGCCTCGCTCGATTTCCCGGCGGAGCTTGGGCAGATAACCTCCCCGATAGCCGCGGATCGATTTCGTTCCGAGCTCGTGCTTGATGTTCTCCTGCAAATACGTCAGCAGAATCTCTACCCGAACGCGGCTGCGGGCGAACACAATGGTCTGGATTCCGCTCTTGAGCAGCAATGCCGCCAGCTTCTGCGATTCCAGCACGCTGCTTCTGCGAATGCCGAGCTGTTGATTAACGACAGGAGGATTGTAGAACACCATGTGCTTCTCCCCTGCCGGCGCGCCATTGTCGTCAATGAGCGCTACAGCTTCGCCAAGCAGCCGCTCCGCATGCTCTTGCGGATTGCGTATAGTAGCCGAAGCACACAAGAACTGCGGCTCACTTCCATAGAAACGGCAAATTCGCTTCAGTCTTCGAATGACGTTGGCGACATGACTGCCGAACACGCCCCGATAAGCATGCAGCTCGTCGATAATGATATATTTGATATTTTCGAATAGCTTAACCCATTTCGTATGATGGGGCAAGATTGCAGAATGAAGCATATCCGGATTCGTGACGACGATATGGCCCGCGTTGCGAATGGCTTGACGCACCGTCGGCGGCGTATCCCCGTCGTAAGTGTGCGTCTTGAGATCGGCCTCCATGAGGTTCGCCAGCTCCTGAAGCTCCGCAACCTGATCCTGAGCCAGCGCCTTCGTCGGAAACAAATACAGCGCCCGGGCGCTATCGTCGGACAACAGCCTCTGAAGGACGGGCAGATTGTAGCACAACGTCTTACCGGATGCCGTCGGCGTAACGGTCACGACGTGCTTCCCCGCTGTAACAGCCTCGAACGAGGCGGCCTGGTGCGTATACAAGCGCGTAATTCCTTTTCTCCCAAGAGCTTCTACGAGCTTCGGATGAACGGATTCGGGCATTGCAACCGTGCGTGCGGGCTTCTCCGGTTGCGTGTGCCAGAACGTGACATTCTCCATCAGCTCCGGCCGGCTCCTCAGCAGTCCGAGCCATTCTTCCACCGACTCCGCCTTCTGCGTATACGGATTCATGACATTTCCCCTATTTCCCGTGTTCCTCTCATTGTACAGAATACATGTTCGCACAGCAACGGTCGTTTCCGTCGGTTTTTCGACAGAACGCTTGCCGAAGCATCAGCCGCTCCTCCCGATTTCCCTATGATCGAGCTCCTTGCGACATTTCGTGTCGCCTCCTGCGCTTTCCCGGGAAAGTAAAATTTCCCGCTCGGCGTTCAGGAGTTCCGGCATATCGGCCGCGCAAAAAAACCGCTCGTGCGAGCAGCCGATATCCGGCAGCCCGCAGAAGCGGTTGAAGGATTACACGTAGGGCGCTTCCCAAGCTCTCTTGTACCAGCCGATCTCCTCCGCGACGACGTTAAGCTTGCCGTCCAGCCGAACCTCTGCCCGGAAGGGCCAGTCCTTCTCCCTCCAGAAGCGGAGATCCGTCCAGGTCACGACATACCCGCCATTCGGAAGCTCCGCCCAGCTTACGTATTCGCGCTTCGCGAACCGTTTGAGCGTCTGCACCGAGGAAACGCGAAGGCTGGCCTCGATGCAATCGTGCGGCGGGCTATAGGGCAGGTGCCTGAACGGGAGCCAGCGTCTCCCTGCAAGAACACCCATCTCGAAGCCCTCTTCCGTCTGGACGACGTACTGCCATCTGAACCACCATAATCCCGGCAGCACATGGACCGCCAGATTGCGGCGATACCGCCTCCGCACCCTTCGAACAATCAGCTCATGGTGAGCAATTCTCCATCCTGCATAGAGGAGCGTGATCGCCCAGGCGAACAAGAAAATCCATGGCGTATGCGGCCCGATTCCGTACAGCGCCGACAGCGCGGCCGACAAATGCACCAGAATCAGAAAAGGATCGGTGAGACAAAGCGCATCCAGATGGAGCCAGTCGCTTCGCAACGGCAGCAGGAACTGAACGCCATAGGCGTTCGTCCAATCGAACAGCACATGCAAAGCGACGGCGGCAAGCGCGAATCCGAACAGCAGCAGGCTGTGATCGCCGACTCCCCATGCCCATGACGCTATCCCGCTGAGTATTCCCGCCCATATGGGCCATGCAGGAAGCGCATGGCTGATTCCGCGATGATGCTTCAAATAGGCGTCCCGGCTCTTCAGACGCACCGCCGCGTCAAAATCCGGCGCAAGCGAACCGACGACCGATACGGAGACGACAGCGGCGGCGAGATAAGGATCGGCGGCGACTTCGGGAAGGAACAAAGCGGTTCCTGCGAGCGTTACGCCGAACAAGATATGCGAACCCGTATCCAAGCAAATGCCCCCTCTTGGTTGCTTTCCCTGCACAATCAGGTTAATGCAACACAATTAGGGGAAGGTCAAGCGGGCGTAATCAACATATTATTTCACTCGGCCCGGACCACAGATCGAAGATCAGGCTTTGTCGACATTAAAATATTGTGCTTCCGGATGAGCGAAGACCATAGCGGATACGCTGGCCTCCGGCTCCATCATGAACCCTTCCGTCAATTGAACGCCGATATCTTCCGGCTTCATCAGCTCGAACAGCGGCCCCTGATCCTCCAGATCCGGGCAGGCCGGATAGCCGAACGACACCCGAATCCCTTGATACCGAGCGCCGAAGCGCCGTTTCATCGTCATATCGGCCGGATCGGGAAAGCCCCATATATCCCGCATCATATGGTGCACCCGCTCCGCCAGTCCTTCCGCCACCTCAAGCGCGGTCGCGAGCAGCGCGTGGGAGCGCAGATAGTCGCCGCTTTCCTTCCACTGCTCGGCTTGCTCGCGAGCGCCCTGACCCGCCGTGACGACCAGAAAGCCTACCGTGTCCATCACGCCGCTCTCAACGGATCGGAGGAAGTCCGCCAAGCAGAGGAATGGCTCCACTTGCTGACGCGGGAACGAGAACCGTTTCAATTCGCGCGAAAGATCCTGCGGATCGTAGATGATGATGTCGTTGCCTTGCGACTGCGCCGGGAAGAAACGATACATCGCCTGCGGATTCAGCCAGCCTTTAACCTGGGATTGCTTCAGAATGTCATCGACCGTTTCCTTGAGGTTGACGGTTCTTTCATCCCCCGCGGCCAGTAGCTCCTCCACATTGCCTTTCAGGCCAAGATGATGGCCGAGCAGCATCTGCATGTTGACATACGGCATCACATGCGAGATCGGATAGTCCCTCAGCACATGGCGCTCATAATCCGGCGGCGTAAAGAGCGGCGCATCCGGCGAGATATTGGAGCGTCTGGCGCGGGAAGCCTCCGGCAGCTCCTTCGCGGGCTTCTCGGTCTCCTCCGCAAGCTTCGCTTGGGCTGCCCAGTGCTCCTCGATAATTCTTGCGCGCTGGCCCGGATCGCTTAATTTGTTGGCCAGATCCAGCCCTTCCATCGCATCCTTGGCGTACAAGACGACTCCGTCGTATTCCGGAGCGATTCGGTTTTTCGTGAACTTGCGGGTCAACGCCGCGCCGCCGACAAGGATCGGAGCGTCGATCCCCGCATTGCGTAAATCCTGCGCCGTAACGACCATCTGCTGAGCCGACTTCACGAGCAGCCCGGATAAGCCGATTGCATCCGGGTTCTCCTTGCGAGCCGCATCGATAATCTGATCCGGCGGCACTTTGATGCCCAGATTCACGATCTTAAAGCCGTTATTGGACAGAATGATCTCCACCAGATTTTTGCCGATATCGTGCACGTCGCCTTTAACCGTCGCAAGCATGATCTTGCCCTTCACAGCCGAATCGGCCTTCTCCATATGGGGCTCCAGTTGGGCCACGGAGGCTTTCATTACCTCGGCGCTTTGAAGCACCTCGGCGACGATCAGCTCGTTATTGTTGAACAGCCGTCCCACCTCGGTCATTCCCGCCATCAACGGACCGTTTATGATATCGAGCGGGGCGTATTTGCCCAGCGCTTCTTCCAAATCCGGCGCCAGCCCATCCTTGCTTCCCTCGACGACGTAGTTGGCGAGCCTTTCCTCCAGGTTCAGGTTTTCCACCTTCGCCTTCTTCTCCACCTTCTTGTCGCGGAACGCCGCCACAAAAGCCGCAAGCGTATCGTCGTTCGTCTTGTACAGCAGCGCCTCGGACAATTTACGCTCATGCTCGGGAATCGAAGCGTAACGTTCCAGCTTCTCCGTATTCACGATGGCATAATCTAGCCCCGCCTTGGTGCACTCGTACAGAAACACGGAGTTCAGCACTTCCCGGCCCGCTTCCGGCAACCCGAAAGAAATGTTGCTGACCCCAAGAATCGTCTGACAAGCCGGCAAGGCGGTTTTGATCAGACGGATGCCTTCAATCGTCTCCTTCGCGGAGCCGATGTATTGCTCGTCACCGGTGCCAACAGGGAAAACAAGCGGGTCGAATACGATATCCTCGGCCTTTAAGCCATATTTGTTCACAAGCAGATCATGCGATCGAAGCGCAACCTCCAGCTTGTCTTCTCGCGTAATCGCTTGGCCCCTCTCGTCAATTGTGCCCACGACAACGGCCGCGCCATAGCGATGAAGGATCGGAACCACCTTCTCGAACTTTTCCTCGCCCTCCTCCAGGTTAATCGAGTTAATGATCGACTTCCCCTGGATATACTTCAAAGACATCTCGATTACCGCTGCATCGGTCGTATCGACCATGAACGGCACCTTGACCTTCTTCGTCGCGAACTCCAGAAACTGCCTCATATCCGCAGTCTCTTCGCGATCGGGATCCTGAAGACAAATATCGATGACATGGGCGCCCGTCTTGACTTGCGCCCGCGCAATTTCAGAGGCTTCCTCATACTTGCCTTCGGCGATCAGGCGTTTGAATTTGCGAGAGCCCAGAACATTCGTTCTCTCCCCCACCATATATGGCCGATTGTCGTTCTCAATATAGACCGTATCGATCCCGGATACCGCAGGCGGATGCTCTCCTTCGATTTTGCGCGGAGCGAGATCCTTCATCGCTTCCGCCATTGCCGCAATGTGCGCCGGCGTCGTTCCGCAGCACCCGCCGGCAACATTAAGCCACCCCTGCTCGGCGAAGGCTCTCATCTTCTTGGCCAGGGAATCGGGGGATTCATGATAGTTGCCGTTCTCGTCCGGCAGCCCGGCATTCGGATAACAGCTGACAGCTGTCTTGGCGATGGACGAAAGCGTCCGAATATGGTCGCGCATGAACTCCGGACCCGTCGCGCAGTTCAATCCCATCGAGATCGGATTCAGATGCTCCAGCGAGATATAGAAGGATTCGATGCTTTGCCCGGCCAGCGTCGTTCCCATCGGTTCGATCGTTCCGCTGATCATGATCGGCAGCTCCTGCCCCATCCGGGCAAACGCTTCGCGAACGCCGATGCTGGCCGCCTTAACGTTTAGCGTATCCTGACAAGTCTCGATGAGGATGCAATCCGAGCCGCCCTCAATTAAAGCAATGACTTGCTCCCTGTAGTCCTCCACCAATTGATCGAAGGTGACGCCACCGGTCACGGACAGCGTCTTCGTCGTCGGCCCCAGCGCCCCCGCGACGAATCGCGGCTTGTCCGGCGTCGAATACTTATCGCAAGCCGCGCGAGCGAGGCGAGCAGCCGCAAGATTGATTTCTCTTGCCTTCTCGGGAATGTCGTATTCGGCAAGCACGACGGCCGTCGCTCCGAAAGTGTTCGTCTCGATGATATCCGAGCCGGCCTCCAGGTATTGTTCATGTATGCGGGTAATGACATCGGGACGGGTCAGCACGAGCATCTCGTTGCAGCCGTCCAGCTCTTCGCCGCCGAAGTCCTTCTCCGTCAAATCGGCTTGCTGAATCATCGTTCCCATCGCGCCGTCCAGGAAGAGGATTCTGGATTGCAAAGCCTCT
Organism: Cohnella boryungensis; assembly: GCF_042651945.1. Lineage (NCBI taxonomy): Bacteria > Bacillati > Bacillota > Bacilli > Caryophanales > Paenibacillaceae > Cohnella > Cohnella boryungensis. The sequence goes on from NZ_JBHSED010000032.1 coordinate 54,916, forward strand.
TGCAGAGACGGTTTATTTTGTATTAAAGTCATATTTAAGTCTCTTCTCCTGTCTGTGAAAATCATTAAATTCTATACTAACAGAATCCTATCGGGACGAAAAGATGCACATCGACAGTGCCGAGGAAAAGGACTATAATAAAGTCATTAATTCTTATTGGGAAAAGAGGGATTTAACATGGCAGAAATTCGTATCCGCAACACGAACGAAAGAATTTCCGGCGAAGATGAGGTTCGTTCCTTCTTGGATAAGCAAAATGTTCTCTATGAGCATTGGGATATGAGCAAGCTGCCTTCGGAGCTTGCAGAGAAATTCGTTCTGAGCGACGAAGACAAGCAATCGCTGCTTTCCGCATACGATGCCGAGATTCGCGATCTGGCCGGCAGACGCGGCTACAAGGTTTGGGATATCGTCGCCCTTTCCGAGGCTACGCCGAATCTTCCGGAGATTCTGAAGAAATTCGAGCAAGTTCATACGCATACGGAGGATGAAGTTCGCGCCATTACGGCAGGACGCGGCATCTTCATCATTAAGGGCGATGAAGCTACCGGCTACTTCGACGTTGAGCTGAGCGCGGGCGATGTCATCTCCGTCCCCGAGGGGCAGCCTCACTTCTTCACGTTGATGGACAACAAAGCTATCGTTGCCGTTCGCCTGTTCATCGAGCCGGCTGGCTGGGTAGCCGATCCTTACGAGGATCCTTCATTCGTTAAATAATCAGGCTTCCGCAAGAGAAGCTCCCCGCCACTTAAGCGCGAGGAGCTTCTTTTCATTATTATTAGAGATGATTGCCGAATACTTCTCAAACGCTTAAGACAGGGATTTTAACAGCTCCGGCAGCTCTGACAAGCTCTTGATTTCATAGGCCGGGATAATCTCGTCGCTGCGAACAATGTCATGACGGTTGATCCATACGGAGGTCATGCCGATCCGATTCGCGCCGAGAATGTCGGTCGTCAGCTTGTCGCCGACCATGACGCCATCTTCCGCCGTGATCCCGATTTGCTCCATGGCATGGGCGAACAGTTTGGAGGAGGGCTTGCCCTCCCCGTAGTTGCCGGAGATGACGATCGCGTCGAAATAAGGAATCAGTTCGGGCACCCCGTCCAGCTTCTCCTGCTGAAGATCGGGCGAGCCGTTCGTAAGCAGCAGCAGCTTGTAGGATTGCTTCAACTCGTCCAGAAGGGCAAACGTTTCATCGTAGACATATTTCAGCTTGCGCCGCTGTGCCGGGAACATTTCCGCCAACTGCAGCCCAAGTCCGGGATTGTCTATGCCCAGCGCGGCTAAGCCTTTGGTCCAGGCGCCTTCGCGATAAGCTGGCGCGAGCTCCTGCAGCTTGCGGAACATCGGATGCTCTCCGCGTTCGAACCTGCCCCACAGCGCCTCGAATGGATTGATTCCGATCATCTGCGTGAAGCCGAACGTCTCATACGTTTCGTATAGGGCTCGAGCTTCCTTGCGTACGGAGGCTTCCAGCTCATCCTCGTCAAGCCCCGTCGCCTCTGCGCCATAACGGCAGGTCGCCTTGAAGGCCTCGCTAACGCTGCGATCGTCCCATAGCAATGTATCGTCCAGATCGAATAGTACCGCTTTAATCGACATCTTCTTAACGCCTCACTTTGTTTTGACTTCCATCTCAATGCGGTGCAGCTCGGAGAATACCTTCAGTCTTTCCGCCATGCGGCTGATCGGATAACGGTTCAGCACTCGGGAGAAAACCCAGTTCGCGCCTTTGACCGATTCAATGATGACATAACCCGGCTGAATGACGATCTTGCGAATATCAGACGGACGCATCGTTTTGTATCCGGTGAATTTCCGAGTTTCCAGAGCATCCCGGCTCACAGCCAAATAAGGACGACGGAAATAATAGAAAACGCCGAGCAGGATGTAACAGCTGATCGTAACCCAGAACAGCGTAGGATCCTGAAGGAATTTGTCCGACCAAGGCTGGGACAATACGATGTAGAACAGAATGAGAAGAAGCAGCAAGCTCGGCACGACATAGTTGCGACCTTGAAAACGATCAATCTGAGGTTTGGCGGAGCCGATTCCTTGCTTGCCTTCCTTTTTCCTTCGTTTATTGATCTCTTTCTGGTTTTTTGACACTTTGCGCTCCCAAGACCGGGACATAGAGCTTCCTCCTTATTTAATCTGGCGAATGACAAGCTTAGATGTCTCGTCATGTTCGCCCCTCTAAGATCAAGCGGTGTCGCGTCTCCGAGCTCCTGGCGAAGCATAGCGAAGGAGGCTCGGATACTCCTTAGTGTTTCATCGGCGGTTCCTCGTCGACGATCTCGATTCGTTCAAGCTCGTCGCGGAAATTCCGTTTGAAGATCGAAAGATATTGTTTGCGAAGGCTATCGCGTTCTGCAAGCTCTTGTTCGTTCAAGCCCCCGGATTTGTTTTTGCGGGACAATTCATTAATACGATTAATCAATTGATCCATCTCCATCGGTGTCTCACTCCCTTTTTCGCATCCTCTCTACTTTGCCATTACCTCTGATAGCTTGTCAAGAAAAGCTCCACAGCAAAAAGAAGACCGGAAACCCCGGCCTTCTCCAATATGTATAAACCCGATCAGGGCAATAATTTCGCAGGGATAATCAGCTCTTGTCCGCTCTGAATCAATGGGGAAGCAAGTCTGTTGCGTTCCGATATGGCTTCAACCGCCTGACGGGTGTCAAGAGCCGGATTCTTGTGTGTCCGCGCGATCGACCACAGCGTATCTCCGCTTTCCACCGATATGACGAGCTCTTCGCTAGATGCCGGAGAAGGCTCGCCCGAGGCGGACGCAAACGTATGTACAAGCGTAAACCCGCTGAACAGGATCAAAAAAGAACAGATCAGAAACAGCGTCTTGGCCATCTTCCAATTCTTCATAACAGCAGTTCCTCGCGTATTCCGTACGGAAACCGAAGGATTACGAAGCGCGGCAGCAGGAGCAATTCCTGCGGATATCCACATATGCACCATAACGCTCACCCACCCAAACATTTGTTCTGATTTGCTCTGGATTCATCTTAACACGAACATATGTCCGTGTCAACGATTTTGAGAACGTTTGTTCTCTAGAACGAATGTTTGTGCGAACCGGAGTTCTGTGCTATAATTTTTTCATTATGAGCGAATACATAGGGAGGGTTTGGCGTGTCCAAGATGTCCAATCGCCAGAATTCCATTCTTGAATTTATCAAGAACGAAGTCAGAGACAAAGGTTATCCCCCATCCGTACGCGAGATAGGCGAAGCGGTAGGCCTGGCCTCCAGTTCAACCGTTCACGGTCATTTGGACCGTCTGGAGAAGAAGGGTCTCATTCGCCGCGATCCGACCAAACCTCGCGCAATTGAAATTCTCGGGTTCGAAGACGATTCTCCTTATCGGGTTGCCGCTTCCGTCCGTCCCGTTCCTCTTGTCGGCAAGGTGACGGCGGGCATGCCGATCACAGCGACGGAGAATATCGAAGAATATTACCCTCTGCCTCACAGCATGGTCGGAGATCAACCTGTGTTCATGCTTTCTGTCACCGGCAACAGTATGATTGAAGCCGGCATCCACGATGGCGACTACGTCATTGTGCGCCAGCAGCCGACCGCTGTGAACGGCGATATCGTGGTCGCGATGACCGAGGACAACGAAGCTACGGTCAAGACGTTCTACAAGGAACGCGATCATATTCGCCTTCAGCCGGAGAACGAGAGCATGGAAGCGATTCGTTTGCCTAACGTCAGCATCCTCGGCAAGGTCATCGGCTTGATTCGCTCATTCATGTGACGCGACTTTTCTTACAACTACGGGAGCTGCCCACAAGTAACGTTATGGGCAGCTCTTTCTTATTCACTCTAGTAAACTTTAGCGGGAGGATGAAGCTCCTCATCATCCATTGATCTCAATCCGAGCTATCGCCTCCTGCTTGCTGTCCAATTGCAACAAAAAAACGACCGATTCCGGCTAAATGCCTGATCGGTCGTTCTGTTTATTAGTACATCGTCAAATATTGATCGCGTTCCCACTGGTGGACTTGCGTGCGGTACATATCCCACTCGATTTCTTTCAGCTCGTAGAAGTGACTGAGCGCATGATCGCCGAGCGCTTCGCAGATGACGTCATCGCGGAGAAGCTCCGACAAGGCTTCCTTAAGATTGATCGGCAAGCTTGGAATGCCTTCGTCCAAACGCTCTTCCTCGCTCATCACGTAGATGTTGCGATCCACCGGAGCCGGAGTAGGAAGCTTGTTGTTGATGCCGTCCAGACCCGCTTTGAGCATAACGGCCAGCGCCAAGTACGGATTGGCCGCAGGATCAGGGTTACGCACCTCTACGCGTGTGCTGAGTCCGCGGGAGGCCGGAATCCGAATCATCGGACTGCGATTGCTTGCGGACCAGGCGACATAACAAGGAGCCTCATAGCCCGGTACAAGACGCTTGTACGAGTTCACGGTCGGATTCGTAATGGCCGCGATGCCGCGCGCGTGCTTGAGAATGCCGGCCATATAATGACGGGCGATGTTGCTCAAGCCAAGCTTGTCGTTCGGATCGTAGAACGCGTTCTCGTTCCCCCGGAACAGAGACTGGTGGCAGTGCATGCCCGATCCGTTCATCCCGAACAGTGGCTTAGGCATGAACGTGGCATGCAATCCGTGCTGACGGGCGATCGTTTTGACGACAAGCTTGAACGTTTGGATCTGATCCGCCGCTTTAATGGCGGAAGCGTATTTGAAGTCGATCTCGTGCTGCCCCGGCGCTACCTCGTGATGGGAGGCTTCAATCTCGAAGCCCATCTCTTCGAGCATCAGAACGATGTCGCGACGGCAGTTCTCGCCAAGATCCGTAGGCGCCAAGTCAAAGTATCCGCCCTGATCGTTCAGTTCCATCGTCGGGTTACCCTTGTCATCCGTTTGGAATAGGAAGAATTCCGGCTCCGGACCGACGTTCATCGTCGTGAAGCCCATCTGCTCGGCCTCTTCCAGCGCGCGCTTCAATATGCCGCGAGGATCGCCGGCGAAAGGCGTGCCGTCCGGCATGTAAATATCGCAAATCAGACGAGCAACCCGGTTCTCGGTCACCCAAGGGAAAACGACCCACGTGCTCAGATCCGGATACAGATACATATCCGATTCCTCGATACGCACGTAGCCCTCAATGGAGGAGCCGTCGAACATCATCTTGTTGTCGAGCGCCTTCTCCAGTTGACTTACCGGAATTTCCACGTTCTTGATCGAACCGAGCAGATCTGTAAATTGCAGTCGAATAAAACGAACGTTCTGTTCCTTGGCGATTCGGGTAATATCTTCGCGAGTGTAGGTCATGTCAGCCTCCTAAGCATGTCATCAACTTATTTGTTCTTGAAAAAACGGGAAAGCTCCCCTTGAATCAAAGATACCTGACCGGGACGCTTGCCTTGCATCAATTGCTGCTTCAGCATCCGGTGCAGCTGGGAATCGCTCATCTCCCGTCTCTTGACCTCAGAGACTTCGTTGATAATCGTTCCATCGTTCTCATCCTGTCCGACCGGATTCATCACCTGCTTGATTCCCGCAATGTTGACGCCCTTCTCGATCAACGATTTGATCTCCATCAACCGTTCGACGTCATTAAAGGAAAATAAGCGCTGGTTGCCGTCCGTGCGGGCCGGCTGAATGAGTTCGTGCTGCTCGTAATAACGAATTTGGCGGGCGGTCAGGTCGGTCAGCTTCATTACGATGCCAATCGGAAATAACGCCATATTCCTGCGAATCTCGTCGCCCATCTCATACCAACCTTCCAACTTGACTTGTTGTTATTGAAATCACTTTCATTGTACCTTCGACCCCAAAACATGTCAAGGCGTGTAAGGTTTTCGGCGAGCTCATTCACAAATATCCGCTCGTCCACAACTCTCTTAAAGCCGATTTGACTGCAAACTTTACATGCGCGTAGGTTAATCCGCCCTGCATATAGGCGATATACGGCTCGCGTACCGGAGCATCCGCGGACAACTCCAGACTGCCGCCCTGTATGAAGGTCCCCGCCGCCATAATTACGGGATGCTCGTAACCGGGCATGTCCCAAGGCTCGGGCACGACATGCGCATCCACTGCGGCAGCCTTCTGGATCGCCTGCACGAAGCGAATCAGCGGCTCAGCGTCGTTGAAGCGGATCGCCTGGATCAAATCCGTCCGCGGATCGTCCCATCGGGGATGGGTATCGAAGCCGAGGCGGGCGAACACCGACGAAGCAAAGACGCTCCCTTTGACAGCTTGTCCAACAAGCAGCGGAGCCAGGAACAAGCCCTGAAAAATCGAGCGCGTCGTGCCGAGCATCGCGCCCACTTCCCCGCCGATTCCCGGTGCGGTCAACCGATAAGCCGCAAGATCTACCAAACGTTTCTTGCCCGCTATGTAACCGCCGCTTGTGGCCAGGCCTCCGCCGGGGTTTTTGATCAGAGAACCGGCAATCAGATCGACGCCCACCTCTGTCGGCTCCCTCTCCTCCGTAAACTCGCCATAGCAGTTGTCCGCAAAAATAATTGCGTCAGGTTGAATCGCCCTTAAACGTTGAACCATGCCGGAAATCTGGCTTATTGTGAAGGAAGGCCGCCAGTCATAACCTCTGGAGCGCTGAATCGCGAATACCTTCGTGCGCTCCGTCGTTGCTGCGGCAACGCTCTCCCAATCGACGTCCCCGTCTGACCGCAGCGGAACCATCTTCGTAGTTACTCCCCAATCGGCCAGCGATCCCAGGCCGTCCCCCGGTTTGCCGATAACCTTATGCAGCGTGTCATAGGGTTTCCCGGTGACGAATAACAGCTCGTCCCCCGGGCGCAAGCATCCGAACAACGCAGCCGAAATCGTATGCGTGCCGGACACGAGATGCGGCCTGACGATCGCCGATTCCGCTCCGAATACGTCGGCATAAACCAGATCCAGCGCTTCCCGACCGCTGTCGTTATAGCCATAACCCGTGGAGGAAGCGAAGTGAAAGTCGCTTACCCGGTGCTTCTGAAAGGCCTGTATAATCTTCCATTGATTGTGTTCCGATATGCGATCAAGCTGACGAAACCGGGGATAAACCTGCTCCTCGGCTTCCTCAGCCCAATGCTCCCAGCTCTGCTCAAAATTCTCGATATCCAATGCCTTCATGCTGATCCCCTTCATTGTGCTCTGCGATGCTGGGCGATATGGTCACGCGATAGGCTCCGAGCGGCCTTCCCGATTTCTCCATGTCGGCGGCGTTAAGTCTTACGGTTAGAAGCAGCTCGTCATCCTCTGCCTGCTGGCTGACGACCTCTCCGACGCGATAGGCCAGCGCAGCCAGATCGCCTCTCGAAGCCGGAATGCGAAAGATAGCCGCCTCGCCCAGTATGCGGTCTTCAATCGCTTCTTTCAAGCTCTCCATATGCACGGGATCGAATGCGCTGACCTTGATCGTATCCGGTCCGCCGACCAGCATATTTCTCGTATATTCGTTATCCAGATCGATTTTGTTGTAGACAATCAGCATCGGCTTGCTTCCCGCGCCCAATTCCCCCAACACCTCGTCGACGACCGCCATTTGCCTTTCGCGCATCGGCGAAGACGCATCTACGACATGCAGGAGCAGATCCGCCTCCGCGGCCTCCTCTAACGTCGCGCGAAAAGCCGCCACCAGATCATGAGGGAGATTCTGGATAAAGCCGACCGTATCCGTAATCACGATCTCCTTGCCGCTCGGCAGCGTCAAGCTTCGAGAAGTCGGGTCCAGCGTAGCGAACAGCTTGTCCTCGGCTAGCACGTCTGCATCCGTCAGCTGCCGCAGCAGACTCGATTTCCCCGCATTCGTATAGCCGACCAACGCAACCTGCACGGCGCCGACCTTCCGGCGGCGCTCCCTATGCAAATTGCGATGGGCCGTCACGTCCTCCAGTTGGCGTTTCAATTCCGTAATCCTTCTGCGGATGTGCCGCCGATCGGTTTCCAGCTTTGTCTCGCCCGGCCCCCGCGTGCCGATCCCGCCGCCAAGGCGGGACAGGTTTTTGCCGTGCCCGGAAAGACGCGGAAGCAAATAAGTAAGCTGGGCGAGCTCTACCTGCAAAATCCCCTCGCGGGTTTTCGCGCGCCCGGCAAAAATATCAAGGATGAGCTGCGTGCGGTCGATAATTTTCAAATCCAACAGCTCTTCCAGATTGCGCACCTGAGCGCCGGACAGCTCCTGATCGAATATCGCCGTCGTTGCCCCAGACTCCTCGGCTCTCTCGCGAATTTCCTGTGCCTTTCCTTTACCGACGAAATACTTGTTATCCGGTACGGCCAGATTTTGCAGAATGGCATCGATAACCGCGACTCCCGCCGTGTCTGCCAGCGAGGCAAGCTCCTCCAAGGAATGAGCGGGATCGGCTCCGGATCTTTTTACCTGATCGGTCACAAGGCTGACGAGCAGCGCCTTCTCTCGGCCGCCCGACTCCGTATCGTAAGTGCTTTGTTTCATCTCTGTTCCTCTTCCTTCTTAAGCTTGCAGTCCGCGAATATCCTCCGGGCGAAGCGCCATCAGCTCTTGTTTGCCGGGCGAGGCGGACGAGTACTGCGACAGCAAACGCACCGCCTGATACCGAATGGCCCGCTCCAGCACGTTGCGCACGAATCGGGCATTGCTGAAATCATACAGCGCCTCCGCCTTCTCCTGCGCGAGAATTTGCCTTAGCTTATAGACCGTCTGAGGGAGCAACGCATAGTCCCTTTCCCTCGCCATCCCCTCTGCAATCTGAATAAGCTGGTCGACTGTATAGTCTGGAAACGTCATCTGGATGGGAAAGCGCGAGGGAAGACCCGGGTTCGTCAGCAAAAACGTCTCAATCTCCAGCGTATAGCCGGCGAGGATGAGCACAAACTGGTTTTTATAATCCTCCATCGCCTTGACGAGCGTATCGATGGCTTCCTTGCCGAAGTCCTTCTCCCCGCCGCGGGCCAAGCTATAAGCCTCATCTACGAAGAGCACGCCGCCCAGCGCCTTCTTCACCAGCTCCCTGGTCTTCTGGGCCGTATGTCCAATATATTCCCCGACAAGATCGGCGCGTTCCACTTCGACGAGATGGCCCTTAGCGAGCAGGCCCATGCTCTGAAACAGCTTCGCCAGCAGGCGCGCTACTGTCGTTTTGCCGGTTCCGGGGTTGCCCTTGAAGATCATGTGATAGACATGGGCTTGCGCTTGCAAGCTCGCTTCGCTGCGATATTGCATAATCTGCAGCAGCGCATAGATCTCGTACACAAGCTCCTTAATGTTATCCAGGCCGACCAGACGATCCAATTCCTTCTGCCACTCTGCCCATGGACCGGATTGAGGCAATGCTTTCGAATGGCCGGAGACATCGGCTGCACTCGGAGAACCAAGAGACGAAGCCGACGGCTCCGAATCGGGGAATTTACGGAGGATCACGTTAATCTGCCGGGAGGGCCGGGACTTGGCCGCAGAGGCCTCCTTGGCTTCCGTTGCGCCCGCTTTCGCGTTCATCAAAGCTTCACCCCATTGAACGGTGTCGACGATATTGCCGCAATATCAATGTATTCCGTTCGTCCGATCCCTAGTCATAGGAAGAGCTTCGAGACAAGCCATTTCGTATAAGCAAGCACTTCGCGCGTCTGATGGTACGGGATGTTGAGCACCTTGGAATCCGTCACGCTCACTTGAACCGGAGAAAATCCGACCTTGCGCGCAATATCGGCTGCTCTTGACCCATGGTAGCTATGCGTTACAATGACGGCGGAGCTCCATTCGTTCGCTTCCATAAGATCCTGAGCGTAGATCAGATTCTCATAGGTGCTGCGCGACAAAGAATCCATCAGAATGTCGGCCTCGGGGACTCCCTGCGCGACGAGGTAATTGCGCATGCCTTCCGCCTCTGTGAGCTTAGCTCCTCCCGCATCCAGACCTCCCGTCACGATAAAGCTGCGGAAAGCCCCTTCCCGGTACAGGGATAGCGCCAAATCCAGTCTTTCCTTCAATCCGGGACTTGGCTCGTCATTCCATAGCCTGGCTCCGAGCACGATGCCGACGTCGGACTTGACCGGCCGGCCATCCGCGGGTATGCCTTCGAACCTGACAATGACGATGTAAAGCGACAGGCACCACAGCAATAGCGCGATTGCGCCAAGCGCAGCCGTCCAGATGCTTCTTTTGAGCCAAACGCTTCTGCGCGGAAGAGATGACGGCTCGTTCGCCTTCAGCTCGGCCTCTTTTCTCGCCATACCTTGCATTATAACGGTCCTTTCTCCCAGCCAAGCTTATCCAACAGCTGCTTTCTATGTTGAATGCTCATGTCGAAGTAAGGGAACTTCTTCTGTTTGATCAGCTCCATCAGCCGGCCTGCCGTCTTCTGGGCCATTGCGGAATCCCTCGGCGTAATTTGCCCTTCGTCCAGCGCTTCTTCCAATTCATCCTCATCCAGCAGCAGTCTTTCTCCCGTCGGAAGCACGACGATGTCGAGGAACAGGTCGTCGAACCAAGGCACCTGCTGGTCGGTCAAGCCCTGAACCTTACAAATGTCGATGTACCACTGCACGACGCGCCCCTTGTCATCGAACATCGTCGTTACGACGAAATGCTCCCCACGCGGAAAATGCTGCATCCACAGGTAGCCTTTGTCTGCCAGGCACATTTTGCGCCCGTTGTATTCCTTCCAAAGCGGATCGCGAAGGTCATGGATCCGGTACAGCGTGACAAATCCTCTGAATTGCGGTTCATCCATAGGAATGCAAGCATAGCTCTTCTTGAGGATGCGCCGCCAATTGGCCCGATCTGAAAATTTACGCTTCATCGCGACTATCCTTTCCGTCCGTGCAACATGAAACAGGCGCATTTCCCGCCTTCGTTGCCGATCTTGTCTTAACAGCGTTGCCCTAAGGCTGCTCAATATAAACAAAGCTTACCACAAGTTGCCTCTTCGAACCAGTTGCGCCCGCCGCAAGGCTTTCATGCTAGCTGGACCTCCCCGCCTTCTCAGCCTGCTTCGACAAGGAAAAAGAGGACAAAGCGGCGGATGGTCCGCCTGGCTTTGTCCTCACTAAATCTGGTTATTGCTGTACCTGATCAACGGTGCTGTCAATTCCGTCGCCTTGCCCTTCATTCCCGTCCACTGGAAGACTTGGTATCGGACTTTCCGAAGGCGAAGCGGACGGAGAAGCCGAAGGCGTTTCCGTCGGTTCGCCGGAAGGGCTAGCCGAAGGCGTCTCTCCCGGAACGACAATCTCGATCGGCGGCTCGGATGACCCGCCAGGCTCGCTCGGCGAAGGCGATTCTCCCCCTTCTTCGCCTTCGCTTGGCGGAGGCGTGACCTCCAAATCCGTCGTGATCGTGATGGCGATCTGCTCCGAAGGCTCGCTTTCCAGCTTCTTGGAGGCCTGATAAGCCGTTACGTAATAGGTATACGTCTGCTCCGGCAGCAGGGCCAGATCGTCGTATGCCGTTTCTCCGATTTCCGCAAGCATCTTGAACTCGGACTCTCCGTCGCCTTTGCGATACACCTTGTAGGTGATCCCGTCTCCCGCGACGGGGGACCAGTTCAGTTCGACGCTGACCGACTCCGGCGAATAGGCGGCCATCAACCCGGTCACGCCGTCAAGCTTCTCTTCTTCCTTCAAGCCCGACGGGGTCGGGAAGCTTTTCTTCTCGTAGCCCTCCAGCACTTTGGACATAACGGCGGAGAACATCGCCGCTGCCTGACCGCTGCTGCCGTCAAGCAAATGCTGCTTGTCGGTCTTGTCGTAACCGAACCAGACTGCCGCCGTAAGCTCCGGGGTATACCCGACAAACCAGACGTCCCGGTTTTTGCTTGTCTTGTAATTCGGAATGCCCGCCTGCGTCGTTCCGGTCTTGCCGACGACGGTGCGGCCGCCGACCGCGGCCCGCGTGCCTGTGCCGCCCTTCTGCACAACGCCCTTCAGCAGCTCTGTCACATAGTAGGAGGTATTCTCGTCCATCACCTGTTTGGCGGAGGATTTGAACTCATAGATGACATCGCCCTTGCTATTCTCGATCTTCAGAATGCTGTGCGGGTCCTGAAGCTTGCCACCGTTGGCGAACGCCCCGTAGGCTCGCACCATTTGCAGCGGCGTGACGCCGTGCGTCAAGCCGCCAAGAGCGACGGACAGATTGCGATCTTCCTTGTCCAGCTCGATGCCCAGCTTCGCGGCAAAATCCAATCCCTTGCCGATGCCGATCTCGTTAAGCAGCCATACGGCGGACACGTTGCGCGACTCCTTGATCGCCTGACTCATCGGAATGGAACCGAGATACTGGTTGCGATTGGAGTTCGACGGACAGTAGTCCCCGAAGCATCTCTTCACGTCCTCTACCGTCGTCCAAGGGAAATAATTGCCCGTCTCGATGGCCGGACCATAATCGATGATCGGCTTGAACGAGGAGCCCGGCTGCCGCTGCTTCGTGACGCGGTTCCAGCCTTGCATTTCGTAGTCCCGACCGCCGACCATCGCCACCAGCGAGCCGTCATGCTGGTTCATGACGACCATCGCGCCTTGAACCTTCGTCTCGTCGACGCTTTTCTCGAAGCGCTCGTTGTTCGCGAATTCCTTCTCCATCGCCGTCTGAGCCTTCGTATCGATCGTAGTCGTGATTTTGTAGCCCGCGCTTCGCAGCTCTTCCTCGCTTAGTCCGGTGCGCTCCTGAGCCTCGTCCACCACATAATCGACGAAGGTCAGGTATTTCGCGTCCCTGGAGCTGCTCGAAGAAGGCTTGTAGACGACCTTGGCGGCCGCTTCCTTCTCTTCCTCCGTTATCAATCCCTGATCGAACATCAGCTTCAGTACGACCGCGCGACGTTCCATCGATTTCTCGGGATTGGATACCGGGTTGTAGACGCCAGGCGCTTTAGGTATGCCTGCCAGCGTTGCGATTTGCCAGAGCTTCAGCTTCTCCAGATCCGTTACGCCGAAATAGTATTTCGCCGCCGTCTTGACGCCGTATTGCCCTTTGCCGAAGTAAATCCGGTTCAGGTACAGCTCCAAAATTTCCTGCTTGCTCTTCTGCTGCTCAAGCGCCAACGCAATCGAGGCTTCCGTGCCTTTGCGGAAGATTGTCTTGTCCGCGTTCAGGAACAGGTTTTTGGCGAGCTGCTGCGTAATGGTGCTCGCGCCCTCGACGGCGCTCCGGGCAATAACGTCCTTGACGAGCGCGCGTCCGATCCCCAATAGATCGACGCCGCTGTGCGAATAGAAGCGCTTGTCCTCGGTAGCGACAAATGCATCCTGCAGGAGCTTCGGAATTTCCGAGAAAGGTACGAATTCCCGGTTGCCTTCGGCCACATACAGCTTCGCGATCTCCGTTCCCTTCGCATCGTAGACGATGGAGGCCTTATCCAGATTTAATTTATTGATATTGGCGCTCAGAATGCGTTGCCCGTTCAGAATGACGAGCAGATAACCGACCACTGCGCACACAATGGCGAACAATACGACGAAGAACAGCCAGACGAGCGCGGCTTTTTTTCTCCCTTTGCGGGGTCCCTTGCCTTTCCCCTTGCCGCCTCCGCTACCCTTGCCTTTGACGGCTCTCTTGCTTCTTTCCATGCTGCCGGTTTGTCCCGGGACTCCCGGTTGGTTCATCTCGCTCTCCCCTTCTATCCGTTCTCTCTCGTTTCTAATTTACCCAACACGACGGACTTCACCCGACTTGCGCGAGCAATCCATAAAGAAAGAACAACCCGGTAAGCGGGTTGCTCAGGTGCCGGCCTATTCTCTTAGACGCTTATGGCTGGGGAAAAGTTTCAAACCCTGCGCCCTGCGGCGCCGGATCAGTTGTCCGTTCCGCTGTCCTGTTGCATGAGAGATACGTTGCGCTGAGGCATAAACGTGCTGATCGCATGCTTATACACCATCTGCTGGCGTCCCTCGCTGTCGATTACGATGGTGAAGTTATCGAACGCGCGGACAATTCCGCGAATTTGAAACCCGTTGGTCAAATAAACCGTGACCGGAATGCTGTCTTTGCGAAGTTGATTAAGAAAGGTATCCTGGATGTTAATGGACTTGTTCATTGGCCGTAAACCCCCATCGCCACACATATTTATGAACAATTATATTCGATATCAATCTGAAACTTTCCTGCTATTATAGCACAAATCTCTGTGAAAAGGTCGCTGTTTTTTCCGGGGTCCCCGACTTCCGCCCACACAAGCCCTTTCATGTGGCGAAACCAGCTGAGCTGCCGCTTGGCAAAATGCCTCGTATCCCGCTTCAAAATGTCCACCGCTTCCTCGCGGGAAGTCTCTCCCTCCAAGTACGCGGCCATTTCCTTATAGCCTAGTCCCCTCATGGAGACGGCGCCTCTCGGCACGCCTCGTTCCAGCAAACCGCGCACCTCCTCCGCCAGCCCGGAGGCCATCATCTCGTCAATGCGCCGCTCAATGCGTTCGTAGAGCTTCTCCCTGTCCATGTTCAGCCCGATGATGCATAAGCGATACGGCGAGCTTTTCTCGTCGCCTCGGGATTGGTCCTGCAATTCGGACAACGGCTTGCCCGTCAGGCGATGGACTTCCAGCGCGCGGATGACTCTGCCCTCGTCGTTCGGGTGCAGCTTGGCCGCGCTGGCGGGATCGACGGCGTACAGCTTGGCGTGCAGGGCAGCCGCTCCTTCCGACTGAGCGAAGGCCCGCATCTCCGCTCTGAACGCTTCATCCGCGCCAAACTCCTGAAAGCGGAAGCCGTAGCAGACCGACTCTACGTACAGTCCTGTTCCCCCTACGATAAAGGGAAGCCTCCCGCGCGCATGTATTTCTTCGATCTTGGCGGCGCACAGACTCTGGAACTCGGATACCGAGAACGGATGCTCCGGCTCGCAAATATCGATGAGATGGTGCGGAATGCCTTCCCGCTCCTCCGGCATCAGCTTCGCCGTGCCGATGTCCATCCCGCGGTAGACCTGCATCGAATCGCCGCTAATGATTTCCGCGCCGAGCGCTTTGGCCAGCTTCAGGCTGAGCGCCGTTTTGCCGACGGCCGTCGGCCCGACCAGCACGAGCAGCGGCGGACGATTGTCCTCCATTTCGTCAATCAACATCAATCACTCCGTAAGCGACAGCGGAAGAAGAACGGAGCAGACGAAAGCCAAGCCGCTCGAATTGCCCGCTGTCGCGATGGTCTTTAAGTATGACTTTCTTGCGGGCGATACGTATCGCCTCCTGAACAGCCTGCGCTGACAAAGGCTCATGCTCGGCCAGCGTCCGCAAGGGTTGCAGCGAGCTGGAAGACACGACAGGCTTCTCGAACATCGGATCGAAGTATACGATGTCTACACTCTTGTCTTTCATCCGGGGCAGCAGCTTCTCGTAGCTGTCGTGAACGGTTTCGATCGCTCGCATGGCTCTGTCGATATCGGGAATGCCGGATTCGTACGTCTGCAGCCCTTCTCTGACAAGAGCGTACAGCACTTGAACCGCTTCGCAGGCGATGACCCTGCCGCTTGATCCGACCGCATAGCTGAAAACGATCGAATCGGAGCACAGCCCCGCCGTACAGTCCAGCACCGTATTTCCGGCCATAACCTCGGATACGGCAATCAGCGCGTCCCTGCCCCCTGCCCGCAGCCCTTTGAGACGAACCAGCGCCATGCTCGGATGGAAATAGAAGGGCTGGCCGTCTTGGCGCACGAGCCGCACCTCTTGGGCGCCGACCACAATGACGGCATTGTCGTCAGCGCTCCGCTGCAGGGCGCGGATCGTCCTGCCCTTTCGCTGGACGTAAGCAGCTCCCAGTTCCTCGGCCAGCCGGATCGCCCGGGCGACGATCTCTGCGGCGGGTCGATCCGATGTCGTCACGATCAAGACGTCACCCGCTTAAACATCTTCTCAAGCTCGTAGGTGCTGAAGCTGACGACGATCGGTCGGCCGTGCGGACAAGTGTACGGCTGTCTGCATGCGCCCAACCGCTCCAGCAATTTTTCTCCCGATTCCCGGGTCAGCGCCTGATTCGCCTTGATCGACGCTTTGCACGAACACATAATCGCCGCCTTCTCTCTCAGCACGCGCAGATCAACGCTTTTTTCCTCGATAATCCATTCCGCCATCTCCCGTACGATCGCCGCTTCGTCCCCGGACGGAAACCAATGCGGTACCGCCCGTATGATAAAGGTATTGCCACCGAAATCCTCCATATATACGCCGGCGCTTTCGAACGCCGTCAACCGGCCGCGAAGCACGAGGGATTCATCCGGAGCGAACTCCAGCGTCATCGGCAGCAGCAGCTCCTGACTCGCCTCGGCCGGCCGGCCGAACTTGTCGTAGAAGTACTCGTAATGAATACGCTCATGAGCCGCATGCTGATCGATCAGATACAAGCCGCCGGCATTCTGCGCAACAATGTAAGTTCCGTGAAGCTGTCCGACCCACCCAAGCTCGGGAAAAGCGGGAGCCTGCGGCTTGGTGGAGGGCGCGGCGAACGCCGTCTCCCATACCTGCGAGGGAATCGCTTCCGCCGCGGGCTTCGGCGCCGTCCAGGAGCCAGATGCGCTCCCCGCGGCGGCATAACCGCTCTTGGCGAGTCCGGCGGAGACGCCTTGCTTCCCGCGATTTTCCTCGCCGGAAGGTCTCTCCGAGCGCGGCTCCCACTCGTAGTCAGATTTCCTCTCTCGCACAAGCGACGCAACCCCGCCGAATCCACCGTTTGGCTCCTGCTTCCGATCCGACGGCAGTTCAGGCGGTTCCGGCAAAGGCGCGTCCCCGGTTGGCGTGTGTGCCGCCGTCGGGCCGGGCTCGGATGCGGGAGGAACCTGAAACCGGATCTGCTCCTGCACCCACGCCTCGGTCTTCGGAGCGCGGGGCGCGGCGCCCGACGGAATGTACGCTTGCGCGCTCAGCGTCTTCTTGATTGCGCTCTCTACGAACGCGCGCAGCTCGTTCTCCTTGCTGAAGCGCACCTCCAGCTTGGCCGGATGCACGTTAACGTCCACCAGGCTCGGATGCATGCTCAGGTTGAGCACGGCCAGCGGATAGCGATGCAGCGGCAGCAAGGTATGATAGGCTTGCAAGAAGGGCTGAATGATGGCCTGGCTGCGCACGTAACGTCCGTTCACCAGCACCGTCAGCGCGTTGCGATTCGCCCTCGTCTCCGTCGGCATCGCCGTAAGCCCCGTAATCGCATAGTCCAGATTGTCGTCGCGCACCTCGATCATCGCCTTCGCCGACGAGGTGCCGTAGATGGCCGCCACGACCTGACGAAGCTCTCCGTTGCCGGGCGTGCGCAGGAGCGTATTTCCATTGTGCGTAAAGGTAAAGGCGATATCCGGTCTGGCAAGCGCCTGACGGTAGACGATATCGGACAGATGGCCCAGCTCCGTCTGAATCGTCTTCATATACTTTAGCCGGGCCGGCGTATTGTAGAAAATGTCGCGAACGACCATCTCCGTGCCTTTCGGCGCGTTCGTCTCCCGGTTTGCAACAATCGCGCCCCCTTCAATCTCGACAACCCGACCGAGTCCGGTATCGTCCGTCGCGCTGACGCACCTAACCTTGGAGACGGCCGCGATACTTGGCAACGCCTCCCCGCGAAAGCCGAGCGTGGCAATCTGGAACAGGTCCTTATCCGTCGAGATTTTACTGGTGGCATGCCGCTGGAAAGCAAGCAGCACGTCGTCCGATTGAATGCCGCTCCCGTTATCCGCTACGCGTAGGAGCTGCAATCCGCCTTCCTCTGCGGCAACGTCTATGCGGCTGGCTCCTGCATCGACGGCGTTCTCGATCAGCTCCTTCAGGACGGAAGCCGGACGCTCTACCACTTCGCCTGCCGCGATCTGGTTCGCCAGATGGTCGTCAAGCGGACGAATGATCCCCATATCGGCATGCTCCTCTCCATTTAATGCAGGGTTTGCTTACTTGGGCTAATCTTATTGCCGCTTACGGCGATTTCGCGCTCAGTTTCAACGTATCGCCCGATACGGAATACGTCACTCCGGAAAACAGCTTCTTCAACGTCTTGACATCCAGGCTGGCGCTGCCGTCCTTCAGGGTCAGGCGCGGATCGTTCGTCTTGATCGTCACGGTCTGCTTCGCCCTGTCCAGCTTATATGCCCGGCTCTTCGCGTCGTAGGTCAGCTTTGCCCCGACGATTGAGGCTGCAAGCTTGATATTAATCTGCCAGGCTTGCTTATCCTTGACGATCGCGCCGGACTGAGCCATACGAACGCCGTTGACGGTAAGAATCCCTTCCCGGGCAGTGACGGACACCTGACCCCCTCCGGCCAGACGATAGGCGCCGATGAGCTGCTCTGCCGCACCGTTCAGCACAAGCTCGGGAATCAAGCCGGTCTTGTCCACCTTTTTCCCTAGCGGCGTATAGTATTCCTGCACCGTGAGCTTGAGCATTCCTCCGCTCTGCAGTGGATGCAGCGACTGCACGACGCCCTTGCCGAACGTTCTGGTTCCGACCAGCGTCGCAATCCCATAGTCGCGCAAAGCTCCGGACAGAAGCTCGGAGGCGCTCGCGGAGTTGCCGTTAACCAGCAACACGACCGAATAAGGCTTGCTCGTGCCTTTAACATCCAACGGAGAGTCCGCGCCCGTATTATCCCGGAGATGAGCCAGAACGCCCTTTTCGATGAACAGCCCCGCAATCTCCTGCGCGGCATTCACGTAGCCGCCTCCATTATTGCGCAAATCCAGAACCAGAGCGTCCAGTCCGCTCTTTTCCAGCTTCTCCAGCTCGCTCTTCACTTCCTTGCCCGATTCCGAAGTAAAAGCGGACAATGCCAAGTACCCGATGCCCTTCTCCAGCAATCGCGACGTCACGACCGGAATATGCACCGATTTGCGCGTAATGCGAAACTTCATCGCTTTGCCCTGGCGAGACACCGTAAGGCTGACCACGGTTCCCTCTTCCCCGCGCAGCGTCTGCTGAACCTCTGCCATCGTTTTCCCTGTCAGGTCCACGCCGTCCGCGGCGACGAACTCGTCTCCCGCCAGCAAGCCCGCCGACATGGCCGGGCTGTCGGCGATAACGTCCTCGACATAGACCTTGCCCTTGTTCTCCGCCAAATAAATCCCGATTCCGACGAAGGTTTGCTCCAGCTCGGCGTTAAGCGTCTTCCATTGCTGGTCGTCGTAATATTGCGTATACGGATCGTGCAGCGACTCGACCATTTCCTCAATCGGCTTATCGGCCAGGTCCGTATTCGACGGCTTGCTCAGATGGTACTGCTCCAGTAACCCCCGGACTTCCTCCTCCTGCTCCAACGATGCTCCGAGAGCCGTCGGGATGGAGGTAAGCAACAAAGCAACGGCGAGTAACAGCGCGATGGCGTGTTTCATTTTGCCGTATAGATTCATGAGGTCTCCCCGCTTTCGGTTAATTGGTTTCTTGCGTCGTTCAGCCATTCCAGCGCCTGCAGCGGCGTCATCCTCATCACGTCGAGCTTCTTCAGCTTCTCCAGCACCTTATCGTTGACGCTTGGCTTGGCCGGCTTGGGCTGCTGAGGCGTGTCGACAGGGAACATGCTCAATTGCACGACATCTCTGCCCTCCAATACAGGCTGGGCTTCGACGACGCCAACGGCCGCTGCGATTTCCTTGACCGCCAATGGGACCGGCCTCGAAGGCGCGGAAGTCTCCCCATTCAGAAGCGAGTAGGCTCTGGACACGATCGTCTCCGGCAGCCCGGCAAGCTGAGCGCAGTAGATGCCATAGCTGGAGTCTGCCGCTCCGGACACAAGCTTGCGAAGGAAGGTGACTCCGTCGCTGCTTTCCCTGACCGCCATGCATCCGTTGCGCAGCTTCGGCAAGGAAGCCTCCAGATGCGCCAGCTCGTGAAAATGGGTGGAGACGAGCGCTTTGCATCCGATATGATGGTGCACATATTCGATCACCGCCTGGGCGATCGCCATCCCCTCGTCGGTAGAAGTGCCGCGTCCCAGCTCGTCGATGATGATCAGACTTCTGGCCGTCGCCTGTTCGGTCATGACCTGAATGTCCTTCATCTCGACCATGAACGTGCTCTGCCCGCCCACAAGATCGTCCGCTGCGCCGATCCGGGTGAATATCCGGTCGACGAACGGCAGCGCCGCGCGACGCGCGGGAACAAAACAGCCGATCTGCGCCATCAGGCAGATCATGGCCACCTGACGCATGTACGTGCTCTTTCCCGCCATATTCGGTCCGGTTATGAGCAGAATCGAGCCCTCCGACGAAGTGAGGCTCGTATCGTTGGCAATGAAGACTCCGTTCTCGTTGACCGATTCCACGACAGGATGGCGGCCGTCCTCGATAGTCAGGTCGTATCCTTCACCGTCGGTCCAACTCGGCCGCGTATACCTGCGCTCGGCGCTCGCTTCCGCGAAGGCTTGAAGCACGTCCAGCGCGGCGACGTTCTCCGCGAGCCGCTGCAATCTGCCCATCTGTCCCGCAATGCGGTCTCTCAGGGCAATGAACGTTTCGTACTCCAGATCGAACATTCGATCTTCCGCTTCCAGGATGAGCGCTTCCTTCTCCTTAAGCTCGGGAGTGACGTACCTCTCCGCGTTAGCCAGCGTTTGCTTGCGCTCGTAACGCCCCTCCGGCAGGTTCGCCAGATTCGAGCGGGTCACCTCCAAATAATATCCGAACACTTTATTAAAGCCGATCTTCAACGACTTGATCCCCGTAGCCTCGCGTTCCTTGCGCTCCAGCTCGGCAATCCATTGCTTGCCGTTCTGGCTCGCTTCGCGCAGCTCATCCAGCTTTCGGTCGTATCCCGAGCGGATAAGGCCTCCGTCCTTGAGCGTTGTCGGCGGTTCGTCGGATATCGCCTCCTCAATCGCATCGGCAATATCCGCGCAGGCATCCAGTCCTTTCGCCAGCGCATGAAGCGGCGCCGCTTCCAGGCTTTCGCATAAAGCCTGTACGGCGGGAATACGTCGGAGGGAGTTTTTGAGCGCGTTCAAATCTCGTCCGTTGGCTGTGCCGTAGGCAATTCTTCCGGCCAGCCGTTCAAGATCGTACACCTCGCCGAGCTCGTCTCGCAGCTCCTTCCGCTTGATCCAGTCCCGGTTCAGCGCTTCGACCGCATCCAGCCTCCGCTCCGCTTCTTCCCGGTTCAACAGCGGCTGATCGATCCAGCGCTTCAGAAGACGAGCGCCCATCGCCGTCCGGGTCCGATCCAGCAAGGCCAGCAAGGAGCCTTTTCTGGAACGGTCGCGAACCGTCTCCGTCAGCTCCAGGTTGCGCCGCGTGAACGCGTCAAGCGACATATAGGCCTCCGATTCGTAAGCCTTGACGGAGCGCAGATGAGCAAGAGACCGTTTTTGCGTCTCCTCCAGATAGGCGATGAGCCGGGCAACAGCCTTCTGCCGAACCAACTCATGCGCGGTCCAGGGCTCGTCCGGGAACTGCGCGGCCAACTTGGACAGCTCCGCTTCCGCTCGCACCGTTGTCGTCAGGCTGCGGCCGGAGGGCGTCAGCGCCTCTTGAATCGCCGCCATGGCGGCTTCGTCTCCAACCGCTTCGGCAGGCTTGTACACGTTAAGGACGTTGTTCACGGCTTCCGGCGAAGCTCCGAACGAGGTCAGATACAGCTCCCCCGTCGTGAGATCGCAGGCGGCGAAGCCGATTCTTCCGTCCTCCCGGGCTGCCCCGACAATGAAGTTGTTCGAAGCGTCTCCGACCATCTTCGGATCCATGACCGTTCCCGGCGTCACGATGCGAACGACCTCGCGCCGGACGACGCCTTTCGCGCTGGCCGGATCCTCGACCTGCTCGCAAACGGCGACCTTATAGCCTTTCTCGATTAATCTCGCTATGTATCCTTCTGCCGAGTGATGCGGAACGCCGCACATAGGAACCCGTTCTTCCTGTCCGGCAACGCGGCCCGTTAACGTAATCTCCAACTCTCTCGAAGCCGTGATCGCATCCTCAAAGAACATTTCATAGAAATCGCCCAAACGGAATAACAGCAAAGCATCCTTGACCGTTGCTTTCACGGATAAGTACTGCTCCATCATCGGGGTATATCCGGCCATCTGCATCCTCCCGCTATCCTATCCAAACCTAGTAATAAATGAATATTATCTTATTATAACAAAAATAAATTAGCCCGGGACAGTGCCCGGGCCGGGAAACGCAAGATTTCAACCTACCGGGGTCGCGCTTCCGCTCAGTGCGGATGAAGCTCTTCGACCGCTCAAACGCGATGAAGCCGCTTCGTTCGCATCAATTGTTCGACATTGGCCGCCCCGATCCCGAACATCGCGGCGCGAAGCTCAAAGGCGATGCGCGCGAACAGCTCCTCCAGCCTCTCCTCCGAATGCAGCGCAGGAGCGAGCAGCGCTCGTCCGAAGGCGGCGAGATTGGCGCCGAGCGCCAGCGCCTTGGCCGCGTCTACGCCGTTAGCCAAGCCTCCGCTGGCGACAATGGTCATGTCCGGCAGTTCTTTGCGCGTCTCGCGCACGCATTCCGAAGTCGGTATTCCCCAATCCAGAAAGGCTTCCGCAGCCTCTCTGCGAACCGGATCGTCCGAGCGATGCTTTTCAACCTCAATCCATGACGTTCCTCCCGCGCCGGCGACGTCGATGAACGCGACTCCCGCCTCGGACAGCCTTCTTGCGGTTTCTCCGTCGATGCCGAAGCCGACCTCCTTGATTCCGATCGGGAACGAAGCGGCGCGGCAGAGCCTTTCAATCTTGACCAGCAATCCGCTGAAATCCATGTCCCCGCCGTGCTGAAATACCTCCTGCATGCCGTTCAGATGAAGCACCAGCCCGTCCGCCTCGGCCAATTCGACCGCTCGCCGGCATTGATCAAGGCCGTAACCGTAATTCAATTGAACCGCTCCCAGATTGGCGATCAAGGGAATGCTCGGCGCGTATCGCCGCACGACGAACGAGTCCGAGCCGACCGGGTCCTCGATGGCTGCGCGCAGCGAGCCCAGCCCCATGGCCCAGCCATGCCGCTCTGCCGTTTCCGCCAGACGGATGTTGATGCGATGGGCCTCCTCCGTGCCCCCGGTCATCGAGCTGATCATCAACGGCGCCTTCAATCGCCTGCCTATGAAGGATACCGAAGCATCTACCGTGCGAAAATCGATCTCCGGCAGGGCAAGGTGCCGGAAACGGTAGCGGTCGAATCCCGTTCCTTCCCCGCGCCCCTCCACGTCTTCCCTGACGCAAATTTCGATATGCTCCCTCTTCCTGCGCGCAATGCCGGACTCTCTTTGCGAACGGGATGAATCTTCGTGCATATGCGTCCCCTCCATTCATGACCGTCTTGATGTGACTTGTCCGGCGGCTGATCGGCTTTACGTACGATTTATTATTAGCTGTCAGGCTTGTCCGGGCCAGCGCTTCGCGGAATGAACGGGGCGAAGCCGTCCGGCATCGAGCCTTCCTGTCGCGATTTATGGGAAGGAAGGCTCAGAGTGAAGTTAGCCGAGCGGAATTTTCCATTTCAACCGGATATCCGCCGCTTCGTCCCAGCGCCGTTGCCTCGCAATGGCCAGATACAAAAATTGGATCGCTTCGCGGTAATTCCGGTAGCCTTCGGTTTGCCGAATCGCCTCGTAGACCGAGCGAGCCGCTTCCAGAAGACGCGGTCTGTTCCCTTGGTAAAATGCCTCCCGAACGCTGTCTTCATCCAGCGGACGGCAGGAAGCAAGCTCTCTTGCATGCTCGGCTGCAACCTTGGCCATGGCCAAGACTCCAAGCGCAAGCCGCGGCGATATGAGCCAGCTTGGAGGCGTTCGATACTCAAAGCCGCCATGCGGCTGCCTTCTAAAGTCGCCCAGCGCCCCGTAACGCGGCCGTCTCCTCGCGGCTTCGTCGGGCTCCAGCAGCCTCAGCGTCAATCCGACCGCCTGATCTAGGGCGCGCAACCTTTCTCCGTTCAGCGGGAGACCGCTGAGATGCACATGTCCTCCGAGCGGCAGCCCGGCGACCGGCAGGGCTCCCGCCTTCCAGGTGAAGGAATGGCCGCGTGTTCGGTCGGCCGCGACAAGCAGCAGCTTGCGCAGATGAGCGAGGATATCGAGCGGCTCCGGGGACGGCCGGGGTCTCAGCTCGACGATAGGCCATCGCTTCTCCCCCCGTACTCTCACCGAATCGCAGCCCGTTTCCCCATTCCGAGGGAAGTATTTGGAGGCTGACGCGACTCGTCCCTGCGGAGTGAGGAGAAGGAACTCCGGATCGGCGCCCAGCCTCGCCGACGCGCGGTTCGAGGTTTCCGCTTTCCAATCAAGCGCGAATTGGGCAAGTGTTGCCGCGAGCCTCTGTCGCCCCTCCTTGCCGGTGATGAGAAGCTGCGGGGATAGCCCTATAACCGCTAGCTTGCCCTGCTCGCTTACCGACAGCTCGACCTGACCGAAGTCGAGGCCCGACGAATACAAGGCTCGAACAGCCAGTCTCTCCGCCGGTTTCCAGAGGGCGTGATCTCCCCCATAAGCCGGAATATCCGCCAAACTCCGATTGTTAACCTCATTAAATTTTGTCTGAAATGCCGGCCGCCTGCGGATTTCCACCGCGTCGAGGCCCCATATTGCGACGGAGATCGCGCCTCCCTCCGCCGCTTCCCCGCCCCGACGCACTGGCAGCCCTTCCCGGCGTAGCCGCCGTTCGAGCTCGTCCGACGTCCACTGTCCAACCTGACAAGCTAAGCGGTTCATCAACCAGGGGCGAGCTTGCCCCGTATTCAGCCGCAGTCGCTCGTAAGCCTCGAAATGAGCAACGTAGCTTGCCGCAGAGCCTAACGGGATCACGCAATCGTTCGACTGCACTTCTGACAGTTCCTTTGTCAGGCGCAGGCCGGAGTAAGGCCAATCCACGGTCGATTGCGGATTCGGATTGAACAACCAAACGGTTCCGGAATGGTTCTGGTTCATTCGGGCCCCCTTCGCGCAACACGGGAAGGGCCTTCCCGCACGCGGCGCATAAACGCCGAAGCCGAATGACCCTTCCCGATGTGTGCCTTTGCTGCAAACAGGCTTATCCAGTTGCCCCGGCAGGGCATTCGCCCTCGACTTTCGCTCCGCTTCTGCATAGACTTAAGTACCGGCCAATGACCGAGCCGATTACAAATCGTCTTCCAATAAATCGGAATCCAGATCTTCGTAATCTCCCTCTTCGCCCAAACTGAAGTCGATGTTCTTACCATCGTCCTCACTGCCGTTCGGATCGACGATGACGCACACCTTCGTTTCCGCAACCATTTCCACGGCGAATTCCCGTTCGACGCGGATAAGGACGGAAGTCCCGTTAGAGCTGATCGTCGCTTCCACGCAATTGGGCTCCTGCGTCGCATCCGCGGAGACCTCTTCCGTGGAAGAGCGATGCTTCGGGTCAACATACGATAAGGGCACGAGCTCCACATAGGAAATCGTCTCTTTCGCGACATCGGTCTGCGAGTTTTTGCTGTACGAATACCAGATGTTGATATCGTAAGACCCGATGACCTCGATTCCGTTCCCCGATTTCACCGCCTCATACTGATGGTTGATAATCCACGCGCCCAGTATGCTGGTCGGGTGGTGCGGCGGCGTTACGTTGTGGGTAATCGTCGAGAACTTACGGCCTTTGCCGCATACTGCTTTCGTGATGATTTCCCTGCGCTGCAGCCGACTATCCGCAATAGCCATTTCGGTGGACCTCCTCCATACGATCAAGTCACTTAAAGTCTATGCAGGACATTCGTCTAGAGTGACAAAAATGTATTCAAGCATAGAGCTTTTACATTTCATTGTATGATCGCCTGGGCGGAAGTTGACTTCCGTTTTTTTTGACGTCCCGCTACGCCGAGAAACCGGCGCAGCTCCCGGGATAGGTGGAACAGCGCGGAGCGGATCTCGAACTCCTCTCTCGTGACCGGCAGAGCCATATTCCGGAAGCCCTTCTCCAGCTCCGTAAGCATCCGCTCCGTCTCGCCTTCGTAATACTCCGACTTGACGTCCTGCTGAAGACGATCGAACAGCACCGCGATCAGCTCGGCTTGCGGGACATGCCTGGATACGAGCGCCACGCATTCCATCATTAATTGAATCGAATCCAACTGCTGGCGCCGCATCTGGAAATACAACTGCCAGGGCTCGTCCTGCGGAATTAGCCTGTTTTCTCTGGCGCGCTGCGCAAGCGCGATGCCCTCCTCGATTGCCGCTTCGGTCTGAAGCATCTCTTCTCCGCCCCAGATGGAATCGGGATGCCGCAGATGCTCGGCCAGATGACGGAAGATCGCGGAAAAGCCTCTTTCCGTCGATACCCTCAAGGAGGTCAGCGCCTTGTTCGCCTTCGGCATATAGGCCAGATTGAACAGCGTCGCCCATCCCAGACCGATCGTCAGCAGCTCCAGCTCGGTAACGAGCGCGTGAACCGTGACTTCGTCCCTTGCGAACAGGTGGAATACGATTACCGCTCCCGTGACGATTCCGTCCTTAAGCCCCGTGCGGCCGAGGATTGGAAAAGCGATCAGAATGTATACGGCAAGCACCCAGATATGGAAGCCGATCAGGCCGAACAGCAGCGAGGCGAGCAACAGCCCGAGGATAGAGGCCACAAATCGGGCGACGACAACCTTGATCCCCCGCCAACGTGTCGTCTCCACGCCCAGAATGGCGAGCAGTCCGGCTGCCAGCGGATTATCCACGCCCAACAGATAGGCGGTATAGATGGCAGCCAGCGTGGCCGCGGCCGTCTTGATGACACGAAACCCCATTCCGACTCCTCCCGAGGACTGTACCTTGATGCTGGTAATAGCAAAGCTTGAATACTTATGAGCCCGAAAGACCGGGGAGGGCTTCGGAACAGCCCCCCTCGTCCGGGCTATTCCAAACGATAGATTTCGCGATATTTGTTCTCCAGATAATCGCATAGATAGGAGGATTGCAGCGGCTGTTCGCTGACCCGCTCTATGATCTCCGACGGCCGCTGCAACTTGCCGTATTGATAGACCTGCTCGGTGAGCCATTCCTTCAGCGGAAGCAGCCGTCCGGCGCCGATCTGCTCATCCAGATCGGGGATCGCCCTGCGGGCAACGTCCATCATCTGCGCCGCATACATATTGCCGAGCGAGTACGAAGGGAAATAGCCGAAGGCTCCGCCTGCCCAATGCACGTCCTGAAGCACGCCTTCGGCATCATTCGCAGGCGTAACGCCGAGCGCCTCCTCGTATTTCCGGTTCCATACCTCCGGCAAGTCCCGAGGGTCCAACTGTTCATTAAACAGCATCTTCTCGATCTCGTATCGAATCATGATGTGCAGATTGTAGGTCAGCTCGTCCGCCTTGATCCGAATCAGGGAAGGCTCGACGACGTTGATGCCCCGGTAGAACTCCTCGGCAGACACCTCGTCCAGCTGCCCGGGGAAATACGTCTTCAGATCCGGCAAGTAGCGATCCCAGAAAGCCTTGCTGCGTCCGACCGTGTTTTCCCACAGACGGGATTGCGATTCATGGATGCCCATGGACGTGCCCGTGCACAGCGTCGTTTCGGCCAGCTCTTCGCGAATGTTTTGCTCGTAGAGAGCGTGGCCGCCTTCATGAATCGTTCCGAACAACGCGAACGTGAGATCGTCGGGCAAATAATTGGTGGTAATGCGGACATCGTTCTTGTTCAGGCCAGTGGCGAAAGGATGCGCGCTTTCGTCCAATCGGCCGGCTTCGAAATCGTAGCCCATCTCATTTAAGATGTGCTTGCTGAATTTGTTCTGCGCGTCCTTGTCGAACGTTCCGGCCAGGAAAGAGGTGTCCGGCTTGTTCGGAGAATTGGCGATTCGTTCGGCAAGCGGCACGAGACGGGCTCTCAGCTCCCCGAACAGCCGATCCAGCTCCTCCGTCGTCAAGCCGGGCTCGTACATATCCAGCAGCGTATCGTAAGGCGTCGCCTTGGCGCCCCATAGTTCGATAAATTTGCGGTTGAACGCAATGATTTTCTCCAAATAAGGGACGAAGCCGGGAAAATCGTTCTTCTCCTTCGCTTCCTCCCACGCCGATTCCGCCTGCGAGGTGAGAACGACGTATTCCCGGTGCATATCCGGCGGTATTTTACGGTTGCGTTCGTATTCCTTGGCCGTCTCCTCGACCAAGCGTCGGTCGATCTCTCCCAGCTTGGCCAATTCGCCCGGCTCGTTCAATGCGCGAAGCAGCTCGCCCATCTCCTCCGACGTCGACAGCTTGAACGTCTCGGAGGACAGCGCGCCGACCGCTTCCGAGCGCAGCCCGATTCCTTTGCGCGGAGCGCCCGTTCTCATATCCCAATAGACAAGCCCCAAAATTTCTTCATACTGCTTAATCTGGGTCATTAAGCTCCGAAAGCGCTGGAGCGGCGTTGCGGCGGAATTGTCCGAAGCATTCATAGCGCACGACCTTTCTCGGTAAATAATGTCTTCTTGATCATACTCCCCGTAAAATTTATAATCAACTTACTTGTCTGACATCCGTTCGCACGAGAGCCGATTAAACAGGAGGGGGAGCCATATGTTCATCCAATGGAGTGACGAAGCGGTTGCGGAAATCGCCGCCAGGTTCGGTCCCGGAGCCTCGACGTGGAAGCTTGTATCGGATTCCGAGGGCTGCGGCTGCGCCATGAACGGGGTTGCCGCCCTTTGGATGCTGGACGAGCCGGAGTCCGGAGATCTGCGAGCCGGAAGCAATCGCCTGGAGGTCTGGTACGAGAAACGCCACGAGGTTTTCTTCGACGAGCTGCTGCGCGTCTCCTATGATGCGGGCAGACGGGCGTTCAAGCTGGCCAGCGACGGTCAAATCTACAGCAATCAATTGCGTTTGGAAGACAGGCGTACTGCCGCGACATCTTGACGGCATCCGCCGATTTAGGAGGAGGAAAACGTATTGCGCAAACTGGATGACATGCTCGATTTTAACCAACAATTCGTCCGCAACAAAGACTTCGAACAGTATTTGACGACAAGCAAAAAGCCCGAGAAACGCATCGTCATCGTGACTTGCATGGACGCCCGCTTGACCGAGTTGCTGCCGAAGGCGGTCAATCTCAAGAATGGGGATGCCAAGATCATCAAAAACGCCGGAGCCATCATTACCTCGCCCTTCGGCAACATTATGCGGAGCATTCTCGTTGCGCTGTATGAATTAAACGCCAATGAGGTGTTTATTATCGGCCACCACGACTGCGGGATGACCGGCATCGATCCGAACGAGGTCGTCGGCCACATGGAAGCCAGAGGCGTGCCGGAGCACGTCATACACACGTTGCGTCATTCCGGCATCAATCTGTACCGCTGGCTGACCGGCTTCGACAGCGTGCGGGAAAGCGTCGAGAACAGCGTGGACATCGTCCGCAACCACCCCCTGCTGCCTCCGGATACGCCTGTGCACGGATTAATCATTCACCCGGATACCGGCGAGCTCGAAGTCGTTACGTCCGGCTACGACGCTCAGGGAGCGAGCTCTCCCGACTAAGCGATTTGCGTTTGGCCGATTCCGCCCTTGCCGAGACGACTTCCTGACGATCTCTCGTCAAGTGGCGGTGAATGATGTCATCTCCCGCCTTCAGACCGGGAATCGACCATTCATAGCCGAGCTTGCGGCAATGCTCCTTCGCCCGGACCGTCAAGGCTTCGTCGACAATCGGCAGTTCAAGATCGCGATAAGCAGGCGCCGGTCCGCTCCATTCTTGAACTGCGCTTCTCAAGCGCCGACCGAGCGCCGCGCCATCGACGCCCAAGCGCTTGAAAAGTCCCGGGGCCGCTTCCGTTTCCCTGGCGGCTTTGTCCATCAGCTTGATGGCTCCCTTCCAATTTCCCCGGCGGGCATGATACTGCGCGACAGCTACGCGAATCAATACGAGCCAGCAGCTCTCGTATTCAGAGCTCTCTCCCTCTTTCCAATATTCCTCCATGATCTCATGGCATTCGAAATAATCCCTTGAACCGTAATATTCGGCCAAATATGCGATATAGGCTTCAGGATAATCGCTTGAAGTCATCGTCTCTTTCATTCCTTTACCGGTTCCATGAATTCGTTCTTCCTCCAGCATACCTTATTCCGGGCAATCAGGCACCTCCCGTTCCGTTTGAAACCAAAGCTCTTTCATTACGTAAATAATAAGCGTAAATCATCGCCTTATTGCAGGAGGAATTCGAAATGTGGAAAAAAGCTTTGCTCATGATGACTCTGTTCGCTTTCACCGTTGCCGTAACCGTCCCGGCCGACAACGCCGACGCCCGACCGCGTTCATTCAGCTCGGGTAAAAAATCGTTCAACAAAACGCCGGCCCAATCCCAAGACACTGTGGGCAAGAGCTCGACGACAAATACTTCAACCGGAGCTTCCGCCAACCGCGGATTTTTCAGCGGCGGCAGCTTCTTGAAGGGCATGATGATCGGCGGATTGGCGGGCATGCTGTTCGGGGGGATGTTCGGAACGGGCTTCTTCGCCAACATGCTGGGCCTGATCGTGAACGTGCTCGCTCTGTTCGTACTGTTCATGGTATTCAGAGCCATCTACGATGCAATCAAGCGCCGCAGGCAAAATCCGCCTCACGATGCAAACCAGCGCAAATGGTAATGCCCTATGCGGCTGACCATGGATCAAATCGTTAACGCCGTTTGCCTGCACACAGCCGCCCGGCACGAGGTGCCCCTGCAAGCCGTCGAAGTCGAATTGCTTTACGATGAGCAGTATAGCTTCAGTGCGGAGGTATGGGTGCACGGGCGCAGCCGCTTCCTGATTGAAGCCAATCTCAAGGAAGCGATCGCGCGGTATGTCTTGGATGAATATGGCCGGCAGGTCTCCTCCTCGCAGATCGCATTGGACGTAGAGGACGAAATGTGGGCCGATATCCATCCCGAGTAAGCGTTGCTTGCTGGGGATGGGCTGCATACAAAACGGAGGTGCGGGAATAAACCGCACCTCCGTTTTTAATTGGCGCCGCAAGACTTAGAATTGAAAGCCTCCGCCGAACGGCTCGTCGTCCGAATCCACGGCTTCGCTTGCCGCATCGATGCCCGTAAGCTCGGCAAGGCTCGTCGACGGAGACGCCGCGGCGCGCTCCAGCAGCTTCAATAGCTCTTCGGCCATCTCGGCGACGGTCTCTTCCCGGAACAAGCAGGAACGGTAGTCGAAGGCCAGCACCCATTCTCCATCTTGAGCCTCCGCCTGAAGCACGAGATCCAGCTTGGCTGCGGCAAAATTCCACGGAAGCGTGCGCCAAGTAAGTCCGTCCGCCCGAGTCGGCCCGAGATCCATATTCTGCATCACGAACATCGTCTCGAACAACGGATTGCGATTCGCCTCCCAGCGGATAAGCCCCTGCTCGCCCAGCAGCTCGGTCAGTTCCTCGGCGGCCAGCCATGGATGCTCGAAAGCCTCAAGTAAACTAACTTTGACTGCTCCCAGCCATTCCTCGAACGTGAGCCCCGGTAACGGACGGTTGCGGATAGCCCAGGTTTGCAGCAGCAGTCCGGCGGTTTGCGCCAGATCCGGGTGCGTTCGCCCAGCCGAAGGGACGCCCGTTACGATGTCCGTCTTTCCCGACCAACAGCCGAGCAAGGCCTGATAAGCCGCGAGCATGACCATGAACAAGGTTGTGCCCGTGCGGCCGGCCAGATGCTCCAGCTCCGCCCGGACCGAGCTGTCCAAGCGGAAGCTGTAGCGCCCGGCTTGATCCAGCTCGGACAGCTCCGTCACCAAGCTTCTGTCCCGGTCGTAAGGCAATTCATATTCCGGAATGCCGTCGGAGAATTTCTCCGACCAGAAGGACCGCTGCCGCTCCCACTCCGCATCGGCTCGCAGCCCGACGAGCCATTCGCTGTAGTCTTTAAGCTGAGCCTTGACCTCCGGCAACGGGCGACTCTCGTATAGCGCGATCAGGTCGCGAACGAGAATGCCCGATGTAACGCCATCGGATACCGTATGATGGATGTCGAGCAGGAGCAAATGACGCTCTTGCCCATGCTCGACGAGCCCGACACGGAATAGCGGCGTCCTTGACAGGTCGAACGGGCGCAGCCACGCACGTGCGGCGGACTCCCAATCGCTCGCTCCGTCCTTCAAGAACGATTGTTCATCCATCGTCTCCAGCGATACGTCCATCGTTGTCAGAACATATTGAACCGAGCGTCCTTCCGCCTGACCGAAATACGTCCGAAGCGATTCGTGGCGGGCAACGAGCTTCGCCAAAGCCGTGTTAAGCCTCTCCTCGTCCAGCGAACCGGTCAGCTCCAGTACCGATGGCATATGGTACGACAAGCTGCCTGGGCTGCGGTATTCGTGAAGCAGCATTTGCTGCTGAGCGGGTGTAGTCGCGTAATACGGCTTCTTCTCGGCGAGGGGAATAGGCGAATATTCGCCTTCCGTCCTGCCTGCAACCTCCAGCCTATGCGCCAGCTGACGAATCGTCGGATTCAGAAAAATATCCTTTACCGACACTAGAGCCGAAAATTGCTCTTCCGCGCGCGCCGCCAACGTCGCCGCCTTCAGCGAATGCCCGCCGATGGCGAAGAAATCGTCGTCGACGCCGACTCTCTCCCGCTGCAGCAGCTCGCTCCACAGCTCCGCCAGCCGTTTCTCCGTCTCCGTCGTCGGCGCCGCGTACGCCACGCCCGTCTCCATCTCCCCTTCCGGCGCAGGCAGCGCCTTCCGGTCCGCCTTCCCGCTCGCCGTCAGCGGCATTCGCTCCAGCTGCACGAACAACGCCGGTATCATATACTCCGGCAGCCGCTCTCCGCAGTGCTTTCTCAGCTCGCCCGACGTACACCCGCTTTCCGCCACGAGGTACGCCACCAGCCGCTTTCCGCCCATTCCGTCGTCCGCCGCAATGACCGCCGCCTCCGACACCGATTCGTGCGTCAGCAGCGTTCGCTCGATCTCACCCAGCTCGATCCGGTATCCCCGGATTTTCACTTGGTCGTCGATTCGGCCCAAATATTGAATCTGCCCGTCCGCCGTCCAGCGCGCCAGGTCTCCCGTACGGTACATCCGCTCGCCCGCTGCGAACGGATTCGCCACGAACCTCTCCGCCGTCAGCTCCGGCTGGTTCGCGTAACC
>NZ_JBHSED010000032.1:87963-88822 GCF_042651945.1 Cohnella boryungensis
GCTTGCCGATCGGCACGTAATCCAGCGCGCTCTCCGCTTCGCATTCGTAGGCCGTGACGTCGACCGTCGCCTCCGTCGGTCCGTACAGGTTGATCAGCTTCGCTTCCTTCAGCCCGGCTCCGCGCAGCAGTCCGTAGAACCTGTCGACATGCGCCTTATGCAGCGCTTCGCCGCTGGCGAATACGTACCGCAGCGTCCCCAGCTTCTCTCTCAGCCGCTCCGGCTTCTCCGCTTGCGCTGCTTCCAGGAACGCCGCCAGCATCGACGGCACAAAATGCATCGTCGTAATACCGCCGGCTTGTATCGCTTCCAGCAGCTGTCCCGGGTCCTTCTCCGCTCCCGGAGCCAGGAAGGACACGCTGGAGCCCGACAGCATCCACCAGAACAGCTCCCACACCGAGACGTCGAAGCTGTACGGCGTCTTCTGCAGAATCACGTCCCGCTCGCCGAGCGCGTACGTCCGCTGCATCCAGTGAATCCGGTTGACGACCGAGCGATGCCGGATCATGACGCCCTTCGGCCGGCCCGTCGAGCCGGAGGTGTATAGAATGTAGGCGTTCTGCTCCGGGGAGATTGCGACTTCGGGCGATGTCTCCGTCCCATCGCAAGCGTCTGCAAGCACGCTGTCCAGATCGACTCGTGCGGCACTCGGACACGCTTGCGCCGCTGCGTCCAGCCAGAAAGCTTGCGCGCATACGATCCGCATCGCGGCATT
This sequence comes from Cohnella boryungensis, assembly GCF_042651945.1. NCBI lineage: Bacteria > Bacillati > Bacillota > Bacilli > Caryophanales > Paenibacillaceae > Cohnella > Cohnella boryungensis. Next base: position 88,679 of record NZ_JBHSED010000032.1, read on the forward strand.
GTCGGCCATGTAGCGCAGCCGATCCGCCGGGAAATCCGGCGGCAGCGGCACGTACGCGCCCCCGGCCTTCACGATGCCGAGCAAGCCCGCCAGCATCGCCGGAGAGCGCTCGGCCATCAGGCCGACCGGTTCGCCCGACCGCAG
>NZ_JBHSED010000033.1:0-31523 GCF_042651945.1 Cohnella boryungensis
GCCTGCGGCAGCGCTCCTTCGTCGCAGAATGCGACCTTGCGCGCTCGCTTCGCCTGCGGCAGCGCTCCTTCGTCGCATTTTGCGACCTTGCGCGCTCGCTCTGCCTGCGGCGGCGCTCCTTCGTCGCATTTTGCGACCTTGCGCGCTCACTACGCCTGCGACACAAAAAAAGCCCAGGCTCCTCAGCCGGGCATTGCGGCAGCGGGGCTTAGGGCTCCTCTTACACGCTAGACGTAGTCGCCTTGCGATTAAGAAACAGCTTGTAGCCGACACCGCGAATCGAATCGATCTGAACGCTTTGTTGATTCAGCTCCAGCTTCTTGCGCAAAGAGCTGACGTGGACGTCAACCGTGCGCTGTCCGCCGATGTAGTCGAAGCCCCATACGACGTTCATCAGATCGTCTCGGGTGATGACGATGCCGGGACGCTCCGCGAGATAAAGCAGCACCTCGAACTCCTTGGGACGAAGCGTTATCCATTGTCCTGCGGAGAATACCTCGTACTTGTCCGGGAAAATCTGGAGATCGCCGATGGCGATCACCCGATCTCCTTCATTCGATTTGGTCGGCTTGCTGTCCTCGTTGCGGGAGCGCCGAAGCACCGCAGTCGTACGTGCGAGCAGCTCGGCGACACCGAACGGCTTCGTGATATAGTCGTCGGCGCCAAGCTTTAACCCTTGGACGACCTCCTCCTCCGCATTCCGCGCCGTAAGGATGATGACCGGTGTCCGCACTCCGTTCTGACGCAGCTTCTGCAGCACCTCGAAACCGTTCATTCCCGGAAGCATCAAATCCAGAAAAATGATGGCGTACGGTTCATGTATCGCTTTATGAAGCCCTTCCGCGCCGTTGCCTACGACTTCGGTATCGTATCCTTCTTGGGAAAGGTTATAGGTTACAAGACGAGCAAGCGTCGGTTCATCCTCGATAATCAATATTTTGTCCGACATTGCGCACCTCCGGTTTAGGCAGACGATGCTGCCAATTTGACTCTTATGTTATTTTTATCATACCACTGTAAAGCGAACATCATGCTTTTGTTAACGCAGCATTAAATGCGTTAACCGGATGTTAGGGCTGCAGCAACGGTAATTCCAAAATAAACTGCGAGCCAACGCCGACGGTGCTTTCCACTCTGAGCGTGCCGTGATGCAGCTCGGTAAGATGCTTGACGATGGACAGGCCAAGACCCGTTCCGCCGGAGCTTCGCGATCGCGCCTTGTCGACGCGGTAGAATCTTTCGAAGATGCGCGGGATGTCCTTCTTGGGAATGCCGATCCCGGTATCCGACACGGTAATCCGCACCGCTTCCTCTTCTCCGTCGGCCGTCTCCACGATTTCCGCGCGTACTTTGACTTTTCCGCCTTCCGGCGTATAGTTGATTCCGTTCTGCATCAGATTCATGACGATCTGGCCCAGCCGATCCTCGTCGGCTTCGAGGAACAGGCCTTCCTCCAGATAAACGTCCAGCTCGATGTTTTTCTTGGCGGCCTCCGGCGTGAGAAGCTCGGACATCCGCCCGAAGAACCCCGCAAGATCGATCGGCGAGAATTGAAGCGGAGAGCGGCGCGATTCAATCTTGGACAGCTCCAGAATATCGCCGATCAACCGGTTCAGGCGTTCGCTTTCTTCGTGGATGATGGTCAAGAAGGACCTTGCCGTCTCCGGATCGTTCATGGCTCCGGACAACAGCGTCTCCGAGAAGCCCTTTACCGCCGCAACCGGCGTCTTCAGCTCATGAGAGACGTTGGCGACGAATTCGCTGCGCATCCGCTCAAGCCGGCGAATCGCGGAGACGTCTTGAAGCACCAGAAGCAGTCCCTGCTCCTCGTCTCCGCTCATCGTCATCGGCACCATATGAATTTCAAGCAATCTTTCCTCGGGGAAATAAACCGTCAGTTCCTCGTGGACGTTGACGGGATTATCCAGTACCTCCCGGATCAGACTCACAAGCTCGAAATGCTGACGGATTTCCGCAAAGCTCCGGCCGACTCGCTCGCGGTTCGTGCTGCCAAGCAGCACTTCGGCTTCCCGGTTATAGAGCGTAATCGTTCCCCCGGGAGCGATCATCACGACGCCGCTCGTCATGTTATCCAGTACGCTCTGTAGCCTCGTTCCATTTTCACCGATCTGATCAAGCTGCTCTTGCAGACTTGCCGCCATGGCGTTCAATGTCCGCGCCAGCTCTCCGACCTCATCCTTGCCGCCCTCGGGCACGCGTGTGGCATAATCCATATTCGCCATACGCTTGGCCGCGACGGTCATCCGCTCCAGCGGCCTTGTGACGCTCAGCGCTACGCGATAGCTGATCATCCCGGCTACGGCGAACAGAAGAATGAGACCGGACACGAGAGCCAGCCACATGTTGTTGAGACTGCGCTCGACATCGCCCAGACTCATGGCCAGACGGACGATGCCCTCCTGCCCGCCGCTGCCTTCCGACTTCACCTTGATGGCGACATACATCATTTTTTCCCTCAACGTATCGCTGTACCTGACGCTGCTGCCCGTACCTTCCCGCAACGCTTGCTTGACCTCCGCCCGGTTGAGATGGTTGTCCATCGTCTCTGCGGCGTGGTCGGAATCTCCCATAACCTTGCCGTCGAGGCGGATGTAAGTGATGCGCATTTCCGCGATTTCCTTGAACCGCTTCGCCTCCCCTTGCAAGTAAGCGCCGGCTTGGCTCTGATCCTCGGTATCGGGCCAAGGAACCGCCGCGTTTAACACGTGCAGCTCCCGAATCATATGGTCCTTTAACGCGGATTGATGGTTTTTTTGATACGAATTGCCCATGAGCAAACCGGCGGCAAGCACGGAAAAGCCGATCAGCAGTATAAACAGAACAGTGAGCTTGAGGCGAAATTTGGTCATGGGGGCGTGACGGCTCCTTTAGCCTGATCTTATAGGAAAACGGGATCTTTGAATTGCTCCAATTTCGCTCGGGAATCCAGATCGACGTCGGCATGCAAGCTGTTGCCGTGAGAATCCATCGTCACGATCGCAGTAAAGCTGTCCACTTCAAAGTGCCACATGGCTTCGGGAATGCCGAATTCCATGAAGTCTACGCCTTTTACTTTTTTAATGCATCTGGCATAATACTGAGCCGCTCCGCCGATCGCATTCAAATATACGGCTCCATGCTCTTGCAGCGCCGTTAACGTCTTCTTGCCCATTCCGCCTTTGCCGATGACTGCGCGCAGACCGAATTTCTTAATGATGTCGCCCTGGTACGGCTCTTCCCGGATGCTCGTCGTCGGCCCCGCCGCTCTGACTTGCCATTCGCCGCTCCTGTCCTTGACCATAACCGGGCCGCAGTGATAGATGACGCCCCCGTTCAGATCAAGCGGAGCGTCGTGATCCATCAGGTGCTTATGAAGCGCATCGCGTCCGGTATGCATAACGCCGTTCAATCTGACGATATCCCCTACCTTCAGTCTGCGCACGTCTTCCTCTCTCAGCGGCATTTGCAATACGACTTCTGCTGGCTCCGACTCTTCCTGGGCGATTTTCGCGACATCTTCGGCAACCGCGTCCTCCGCGGTTTTCATCGATACATTGGAGCCGCCTTCGTAAATCCAGCTTTTGATCTCATGCGTGGAGCCGTCAAGCAGCACGCCTTGACGACGGTATGCCCAGCAATTATAAGCAACGGAGACGAAGAAGCTGGCTGGAAGCCGGTTATTCACGCCGATTTTGCAGCCGAGCAGCGTAACGTTCCCGCCGAAGCCCATCGTGCCGATGCCGAGCTGATTGGCCTTGTCCAGAATGTACGCTTCCAGCTTGGCCAGCTCGGGAATCGGGTTCACATCCTCTACTTCGCGGAAAAGCTGCTGCTTCGCCAGCTCGTAGCCAGTGGTCCGGTCGCCTCCGATGCCGACGCCGATGAAGCCTGCGCTGCAGCCTTGCCCTTGCGCTTGATGTACGGCATGCAGAATGCATTTTCGAATGCCGTCGAGATCGCGTCCTGCCTTGCCGAGGCCTTCGATCTCGCTGGGCAGGCTGTATTGGATATTTTTATTCTCGCACCCGCCGCCCTTGAGAATCAGACGCACGTCAATGTCGTCTCGTTCCCATTGCTCGAAGTGAATCACGGGCGTGCCCGGTCCGAGATTGTCTCCCGTGTTCGAGCCGGTCAGGGAATCCACGGAGTTCGTGCGAAGCTTTCCGTCCTTCGTCGCTTGGGCGATGGCGCTGCGGATTTCCTTCTTCATGACAATTTGGTTGGCGCCCACGGGAGTATGAATGACAAACGTAGGCATTCCTGTATCCTGGCAGATGGGAGACACGTCGCATTCCGCCATCTCGATATTTTGCGCGATCGTGGTCAAGGATAACCCGGCCCGGGTCGACCGATCTTCGGCCTCTCGGGCCGCTGTGATCGCACGACGCACATCCGCCGGAAGATTCGTGGAGGTCTCTACGATGAGTTTGTAAATGCTTTGTTCGAATAATGAAGGCATGAGTGCTGAATTCCCCTCTCTGTTCGTTCGCTCTTATCCATTATATAATATCATACAGAAGAGCGGTGGGAGAAAAGGAGTCGTGATAATGGCGAATCATTTTTGGGCTTATTTGTACCGATTGCGGCATATCCGGCGATGGAGCCTGATGCGAAGCACGACCCCTGAGAATGTCGCCGAGCATTCCTTCCATGTCGCTATACTTGCCCATGCTCTCGGCAATATTGCGCGGGAAATATTTCATCGCGACATCCATCCCGACGAAGCGGCGGCTTACGCCTTGTTTCATGACGCGACCGAGGTGTTCACCGGCGATATTCCGACACCGGTCAAGCACCACAATGCCCGTCTGCTCGCCAGCTTCCGCGAAATCGAAGCGTTGGCGGCAGAGCGCCTGCTGTCATCCGTCCCCGCTTCCCTTCAGGCCAGCTACAGCCCAATGCTCAGCGGCAAGCCTTCTCGCCCAGAGTTGGATAAGCTGGTTAAAGCAGCGGATCTCTTGGATGCCTATCTTAAGTGCCTCAGCGAGATGTCCTCGGGCAACCTCGAATTCGCGACAGCCCGCAAGCAAACCAAGGAGAAGCTGGAAAAGCTGGAGATGCCGGAGGTGGAATGGTTTCTGACCCATCTTGCTCCCGGATTCGAGAGAACCCTTGATGAGCTTGCCGAGATGGAACCGCCGGATGCCAAGGCTTAGTCGGCCGATTTAATCTGCTCCTCGACTTCAATGGAGAGAATGTAGGAAGCCGTAGAAACTTTAAGACTGCTTTGATCCTGCCAGCTCGCGTTGAGCGTGTAGAGATAAACTCCCGGTCCCTTTGGAGCAAAGAACGAGCTGTCGACTATCGTCTCCTCCATCATCGTGTCGGCCGCAAGCAATCGGATTACACGAATCTCAGTCGGCGGGAGGGCGGCGAAGTGGAAGGTCAGCTTCTCCTCCGGGCGCACACGATCGCTTGGCTTATCCTTCAGAATTTCCGCAGTGCTGCCATAATCCGCGGAGACCTTCTTTGATGCCTTGACCCAATGGTAGCTGCCCCTATAGACCTTCAGCGAGGCGTTGTTCGCCGTGACGGTCGGCATTGGAGGCTTGTCATCTTCACGTTCTTGATCATCCGTTATCGGCCCCCTGGCACCTTCGGACATGTCTGCGACCGTAACTATGACTCCTTGCTCCTGACCGCTCTGCGTTATTTCGATTTTCCACTCTGCCGCCTCCCTGTCGAACTGGATCGTCTTTACTGCCGGCGGAAAGAACTCGCTGATCCGGGGAGAAGCCAATGCCTTGCGCACCGCCTCAGGCTCTGTCAGCGTCGCTCCGTCCGGGCGTTCCTTCGCAATAACCTCTACGCGCACTGCCTTCCCTTGCCCCGGGTAAGATTCGGCGATTTTACCGTCCGACCATACTTTGACCTGCTGACCGATTTCCAGACCGGAATCGACATTCGAAAACCAAATGGCATTATAGAAGTGGCTCGCCCCGCCGCTTGAACCAAAGCTCTGTTCCTTGTTGTCTACGACGAGAATTCGTTTTCCTTCCTTCGACACAATATAACCAATATATTCGGGCTCTTGAACCGCAGACGGTTCAGCGCCTTTCCCCGGCTCGGCGGATTTGATCCCGCAAGCGGACGATAAGGCCGTCACGGCAAGCGCGACAACAAGCAACACGGTTCTGATCCGATTCCGATTCATACAGACTCCTCCTTCAAATCGGGACGTCGTTCGGGATTCTAGGTTGGCGTGGCCCTTCGCCGCCGCATCTCAATGTTACTGACGCGATGACACTCCCAAATGTTCCATTATCATGAAAAAGACAGCTCCTTAGGCAGTGCGCTCCAAGCTGTGCCGGAGCAGCGGCGGCATGCAGAAAAGCCCTTCTCCAGCGAGTGGACAAGGGCTTTTCTGAAAGCATTTTATTATTTGTACCAAGGCACCTGCATGAGCCAAATAATCCCCAAGAACAGCACAAGGATAATCACGCTTAGGGTTTGAACCTTCGAGATGGCGGCGCTTGCGCTCTCTCCGTTGGCGGCTGCTGCTGCGATGCGCTTCAAAGGACCTTGCACGATACCTGACAGAGCGCCAATTGCGACGAAAATGACAACTGTCGTAATCATCCAGGCAACCGTGTACTCTCCTTTGGAAATCAAGTAGCCTCCCGTCAGCAATTGCAGAATGAGCGCGTATTGTCCGAATCTTCCGCCCAAGATCAGCCCCCGTGCAAGTCCCTCCTGAGCCGGCCCCGACAGTTGCTTGAATTTGCCCGCTACGAACGGCAAGATCGCATAGATGCCCATTCCGACCGCACCGACAACGTGCAGAAACAGCATGACATTGTACATTCCCAATTTCCCCCCAATAGTTAACAAACTAAGACAACCTAAGTATACACAAAATCAACATCGAACAAAACCATATTGTCCTTTTGAAAGGTGACGAATCCGCGAAGAAATCATGGAATAAAATGTCTGTTTTTCCGTTCGGACAATAGTCGTGAAAAAGGGAGAGCCTAATGGCTCCCCCGGTTCTGTTCCTTGACTATTACGCGTTTTCGACGATTTTGATGACGTTGCGCACCGAATCGGCGGATTTGTCGAGGGCGGCTTTCTCCTCCGCCGTCAACTCGATCTCGATAACTTTTTCGATGCCGTCTCCGCCCAGAACAGCCAGTACGCCCATGAACAGATCGTCATAGCCGTATTCGCCCTGAAGCAGCCCAATGATCGGAAGGATGCGCTTCTTATCCTTCAGGATCGCCTCCGTCATTTGGACGAGGGAGGCAGCAGGGGCATAGTACGCGCTGCCGTTGCCGAGCAGGTTCACGATCTCGCCGCCGCCTACGCGAGCACGGGCTACGATAGCGTCGATCTGCTCCTTCGGCAGCAGCTTCTCCACCGGGATCCCCCCGATTGTCGTGTAGCGGACAAGCGGCACCATATCGTCGCCATGGCCGCCGAGAACGACTCCGCGCACGTCTTCAACGGATACGTTCAATGCTTGCGCCAGAAAGGTGTTGTAACGCGCCGTGTCGAGGACGCCGGATTGGCCGATTACGCGATTTTTGGGGAAGCCGAGCGTTTTGTAGGCCACATAAGTCATTGCATCAACGGGATTGGACAGGAGGATGACATAAGCGTTCGGACTGGTCGCCTTAATATTTTCGCACACGGATTTGACGATACCGGCATTCGTGTTGACGAGATCATCGCGGCTCATACCCGGTTTACGGGCAATGCCTGCCGTAATAATGACGACATCCGAATTCGCGGAATCCTGATAATCTGCCGTACCTACGATATTGGAGTCAATGCCTTGCACCGGTGTCGATTCCATCATATCCAGAGCTTTGCCCTTAGTCGGGTTCTCCAGCTGAGGGATGTCCAGGAGCACAACGTCCCCCAGTTCCTTCTGCGCCAGCATAAGTGCCGTGGTCGCGCCCGTAAATCCTGCGCCTACAACCGTAATTTTCGCACGTTTGATCGCCACTTCGATTGTCCCCCTTGTCGTATGCCCAGACAGCCGAGGCTCGCCTGATGTGCATCATTTTGGTTGATCCTGCTTCCGTGCTTCCTTCAACTAATATCGCGGATAGTTGCACCTTCTGCAACTAATTCGCTCCAACACCGACACTGAGCCGGATTAGTTGCACCCACTGCAACTAATCCCCGCCAACCTCGCGTTTTCGCACGCAGTTCCGCAATATAGTTGCACTTTCTGCAACTAATCCCCGCTGACCACGCGTTTTCGCACGCAGCTCCGCAATATAGTTGCACTTTCTGCAACTAACTCGCTTCTTCGTCGACATCGCGCCGCATTAGTTGCACCCACTGCAACTAATCCCCGCTGACCACGCGTTTTCGCACGCAGTTCCGCATTATAGTTGTACTTTCTGCAACTAATTCGCTCCAACGCCGCCATAGGGCCGCATTAGTTGCATCCACTGCAACTAATCTCCGCCATCCGCGCGTTTTCGCACGCAAGTCCGCAATATAGTCGCACTTTCTGCAACTAACTCGCTCCAACACCGACACTGAGCCGGATTAGTTGCACTCACTGTAACTAATCCCCGCCAACCTCGCGTTTTCGCACGCAAGTCCGCAATATAGTCGCACTTTCTGCAACTAACTCGCTCCAACACCGACACTGAGCCGGATTAGTTGCATCCACTGCAACTAATCTCCGCCATCCGTGCGTTTTCGCCCGCAGCTCCGCAATATAGTTGCACTTTCTGCAACTAACTCGCTCCAACACCGACACTGAGCCGGATTAGTTGCACTCACTGTAACTAATCCCCGCCAACCTCGCGTTTTCGCACGCAAGTCCGCAATATAGTCGCACTTTCTGCAACTAACTCGCTCCAACACCGACACTGAGCCGGATTAGTTGCACCCACTGCAACTAATCCCCGCCAACCTCGCGTTTTCGCACGCAGTTCCGCAATATAGTTGCACGTTCTGCAACTAACTCGCTCCAACACCGACACTGAGCCGGATTAGTTGCACTCACTGCAACTAATCCCCGCCAACCTCGCGTTTTCGCACGCAGCCCCGCAATATAGTCGCACTTTCTGCAACTAATTCGCTCCAGCGCCGACATCGAGCCGAATTAGTTGCACTCACTGCAACTAATCCGGCACTCTGCGCACGCACGGACAACCTGTATTTGCCCATTCTGCCCAGAGAACCGCAGCCTATACAGGCAGCGGTTCTCTCCTATGCGCTCTCGCACATGCTTCATTGTGCAGCCCATCCGCCACCGCTCGTCCGGCCGCAAGTTTACGGCAATGCCGATGAGGAGAACTGCACGCCTTATTAGCTGCCCCTCTGAGGGAGTTGCTTTACAGGCAATTAGAAGTTTTTGATGATCTCGTCGGCGAATGCGGAGCATTTGACTTCCGTAGCGCCCTCCATCAGACGTGCAAAGTCATAGGTCACGACTTTGTTGTTGATCGATTTTTCGAGGCCTTTGTAGATCAGATCGGCCGCTTCCAGCCAGCCCAGGTGCTCCAGCATCATAACGCCGGATAGAATAACGGAGCCCGGGTTCACGACGTCTTTGTCTGCGTATTTCGGAGCCGTGCCGTGAGTCGCTTCGAAGATCGCGTGGCCTGTCACGTAGTTGATGTTCGCTCCCGGTGCGATTCCGATACCGCCTACTTGAGCTGCCAGAGCGTCGGACAGATAGTCGCCGTTCAGGTTCAGCGTTGCAATGACGTCGAAGTCGGTCGGACGAGTCAAAACTTGTTGAAGCGCGATGTCGGCGATCGCGTCCTTGATCAGGATTTTGCCTTCATCAAGAGCCGCTTTCTGAGCTGCGTTAGCCGCCTCTTCGCCTTTGTCGGCTTTGATTTGGTCGTATTGGCCCCAAGTGAACACTTTGTCGCCGAACTCTTGCTCAGCCACTTCGTAGCCCCAGTTCTTGAACGCGCCCTCGGTGAACTTCATGATATTGCCTTTGTGGACAAGCGTAACGGACTTGCGGCCATGCTTGATTGCATATTCGATCGCCGCGCGCACGAGACGCTTGGAGCCTTCGGACGACACCGGCTTGATGCCGATACCGGACGTTTCAGGGAAGCGGATTTTGTTAACTCCCATTTCCTTCTGCAGGAACTCAAGCACTTTCTTCACTTGCTCAGTGCCGGATTGATATTCGATGCCCGCATAGATATCTTCTGTATTTTCACGGAAAATAACCATGTCGACCAGTTCAGGACGCTTAACCGGCGAAGGAACGCCGTTAAAGTAACGAACAGGACGCAAGCAAACATACAGGTCAAGCTCCTGGCGAAGAGCAACGTTCAAGGAACGAATGCCGCCGCCGATTGGCGTAGTCAATGGTCCTTTGATCGCGATGATCATCTCGCGAATCGCTTCCAGCGTATCGTTAGGCAGCCACTCGCCGTAAGTATTGAACGCCTTCTCGCCTGCGAACACTTCGTACCAGGCAATTTGCTTCTCGCCGTTGTAAGCTTTCTCGACAGCCGCGTCAAGCACGCGCTTGGAAGCCTTCCAGATGTCGCGACCCGTGCCGTCGCCTTCGATAAATGGAATAATCGGATTGTTAGGAACGTTAAGAACCCCGTTGGTAACCGTGATTTTCTCGCCGGATGTCGGCGCTGCGAATTTTTCGAGTTTCATGAACAAATCTCCTCCTGAAAGTAGAATCAAATTTTCTCGCAAAGAACCGGCGACTCGTCCCTCGCACCAAGGTGAAGGCAAACTCGCCGGACGTATTTGAATTAGCCCCGCTCGGATACCGGCACATAGTGCTGGTCTGCCGGCCCGACATATTCCGCCCGCGGACGGATAAGACGGTTGTCCTCGAATTGCTCAAGAATGTGGGCGGTCCATCCGGATACGCGGCTGATTGCAAAGATTGGCGTAAACAGGTCGCGCGGAATGCCCAGCATCGTATAACAAGATGCGGAGTAGAAATCCACGTTCGGCTTAAGCCCCTTCTGACCCGTTACGAGTTCCTCGATCTTGACGGACATCTCGTACAGCTTCATATCGCCTTTCAGCTCGCCGAGCTGGCGGGACATCTGCATAAGATGCTTGGCGCGAGGATCGCCGTGCTTGTAGACGCGGTGACCAAAGCCCATGATCTTCACTTTGTTGTCCAGCTTGTTCTGAATATACGGCTCCACGTTCGCCAGGGAACCGATTTCATCAAGCATCACCATCACAGCCTCATTCGCTCCGCCGTGCAACGGCCCCTTCAAGGCGCCGATGGCCGACGTTACGCCGGAATAAATATCCGACAACGTAGCGACGGTAACGCGGGCAGCGAAGGTGGACGCGTTCAGCTCGTGATCCGCATGCAGCACAAGCGCTTTATCCATGGCTTCCACAGCCACTTGAGCCGGCTCCTCGCCGGTCAGCATGTATAGGAAGTTATGAGCGACGCCGACGCCTTTCTTCGGCGCGATCGGCTCTTTGCCTTCGCGAAGACGCGCGAAAGCAGCGACTACCGTCGGAAGCTGCGCCTGCAGCTTGATCGCTTTGCGATAGTTCGCTTCCTTGCTCATGTCATTCGCTTCTTCGTCATACAGGGCCAGGCTGGATACGAGCGTACGGAGCGAAGCCATTGAATTCGCGCCTTGCGGGTACAGACGCAACCCGTCGATCACCTCGTTCGGAACAGCGGCGTACTCGCCGAGCTGAGAGATCAATTTGTCCAGCTCCGATTGTGTAGGTAGCTTGCCGTTCCAGAGCAAATAGATAACTTCTTCGAACGAGGCTTTCTCAGCCAGTTCGTCGATGTTAATGCCCTGATAGGTCAAGACGCCGTCGATAATCGAGCTTATGGAGGATTTCGCGGCGACAATGCCTTCGAGGCCTTTGGTTGCTGTCATATTTTCTCTCTCCTTTAACCGTAAAATACAATTCCTCCGGCCTGTCTCAAGCTGCCATCGGAAATCGAAAACCGCCTGCGCGCGAGCTTGACGCTCTCCCGAGTTCATATTACACGCAAACCGTAATAAACCTAACATTTTTGACCTTTTTTAATGATAATCGATTTCCCCGGCGAATGGAACCGAACGGGACATAAAAATGCTTTATCGGAATCATAACGTTTCGTTCTTGGAAGTAAAATGAGGCAGTTTAGTCATTTGCTTAAAGGCGCTAATTATTCCAAGGAGCATTTTGTGCTACAATAGTACGGAAGTTCTAACCGCTGGAGGATTCAAATGGACGAAATCCGTCATCAAGTAACCGGCATTATCGATATCGGCTCCAATACGGTGCGCTTGTCCGTCTACCAATTGGCGGAGAACGGCGCTTACCGTGTCGTCGATCAGGGCCGCTGGGCGGCAAGGCTGAGCCAACGCATGGGTTCGGACGGAACGCTGCCGGACGAAGTCGTCAATGAGCTCGCGGAGGTGCTCCGCCACTATGGACGAATCTGCGAGAAGCACGGGGCCAGCCGGGTTCGCGCCGTCGCTACGGCAGCCATCCGGCAAGCGGCCAACCGAGATGACGTTATCCGCCGACTGAAGGAAGCAACCGGCATCACCGTCGACATTCTGTCCGGCGAGGACGAAGCCCGGATCGGCAGCGCGGCGGTGCTGAACAGCCTGACCGTGACGAACGGCTTTGTCATCGATATCGGCGGAGGCAGCACCGAGGTTACGCTCATCCGCGACCGGAAGGTCGTGTCCGCCGTTTCTTTCCCGATCGGCTGCGTCAATACTTCTGCGCGTCATCATCTGGGCGGCGGCCCGGTTCCCCGCGGCAAGCTGGCGGACATTCAGATAGAAGTGAAGCAGTTGCTCGACGGAGAGCCCTGGATTACCGAGCATCCCGAACTCCCACTGATCGGACTGGGCGGCACCGTTCGCGCGATTGCCAAGCTTCGCCAGCGCGAATCGGGATATCCGTTCCCGCTGCTGCACGGATACGGACTGGCGGCGGAGGAAATCGGCACGACGCTTAACGATCTGTCCGCCCTGAGTCTGGAGCAGCGAAGGAAAAAACCGGGCCTGTCCAAGGACCGCGGCGACGTCATCGTCCCGGGACTGGCCATTCTGCTGGGCGTCATGCAGCAGACGCGCTGCTCCGGCCTAGTCGTAAGCGGTACGGGCCTTCGCGACGGCTTGTTCTATGAAACCTGCCTTCCGCATCTTCGTCTGGCATCCGGCGAGGACGTACTGGAGGAAAGCATTCGCAATCTGAATGCCTTGTATCCCACCGCGCCTCATGGCCATCTGGAGCAGGTGCGCCGATTGGCCGTCTCCATGTACGACAGGCTTCGTTCCGAAGCCGACTTTCCCGAAGGCAGCCGCCGCCTGCTGGACGCCGCTGCTCGCCTGTTCCGAATAGGCGCCGTCGTCGATTACAACGACTGTGCGGAGCATACCTTCTATATTCTGCTGCATACTCACTGGAACGGCTTATCGCACCGGGAGATGATTATCACGGCGGCAATCGCCTCTTACACGGGGGCCAACGCGCTCAGACGCAAGCTTGCTCCCTATCGCTCGATGCTGCGGCAAGGGGACGCGGAGGCGATCGCGAAGCTAGGAACGCTGCTTCAGCTCGCATGTGCGCTGGATCGCAGCGAATCCCAAGCCATCTCCTCGCTGGAGCTCCGGATCAAAGGCTCGAAGCTCCAGCTCATTGCCCAAGCCGAGCATTCGCTTCCCGTGGAGACGACGGAAATTGAAAGCATAGCCAAGGAATTCAAAAAAAATTGGGGAACGACCCCCGAACTGCACATACGGGCAAGCCATTCCCCTTCCCTTCGCTAATCAGGCGTCTACCGCCGCCGCAATCGATTTCCAGAGCGGAATATCCGCCGCTTCGAATTGACTGCGCAGCGGCGGTTGGTCGTTCACAACCCTCTCATACGACCCCGTAGACTTCAGTTCCCGCGCTTTGACGTTGTCCAGCAGATTCATTTGAAGCACGTTCATCAGCATTTGGCGCAATCCCGGATCGTATACCGGGCACATCAGCTCGACTCTCCGGATCAGGTTGCGCGTCATCCAGTCCGCGCTGGTAATATAGACCTCCTCTGTCCCTCCTGCAGCGACGGCGAGTATTCTCGCATGCTCAAGATACCGATCCACGATGCTGACAACCCGGATGTTATCGCTCAGGCCCGGAACGCCCGGACGCAAGCAGCAGACTCCCCTGACGATCAATTCGATTTTCACGCCCGCTTGAGAAGCTTCATAGAGCTTGTCGATCATCGACTGATTCGACAGAGAGTTCATCTTCGCCACGATTCTTGCCGGCTTCCCGGCCTTTGCATCGGCGATCTCCCGATCGATCAGCTCGAACAGCTTCGGCTTCAAGCCGATCGGAGCTACGGCGAAGGAGGACCAGAGATGCGGCGCGGAATAGCCTGTCATTTCATTGAATAAGGCCGTCGCGTCAGCCCCGATATCGGGATGGCTCGTGAACAGTCCCGCATCGGTGTACAGACGAGAAGTGTTTTCGTTGTAGTTGCCGGTTCCCACATGAACGTACCTGCGCAGCATATCGGCTTCCTTGCGCACGACAAGCGTAATCTTGGCATGCGTCTTCAACCCGACCAAGCCGTACACGACGTGGCAGCCGGCCTTCTCCAGCTGGCGCGCCCAAGCGATATTGCGGGCTTCGTCGAACCTGGCCTTGATTTCCACGACAACGGTAACCTGCTTCCCGGATTCCGCTGCTCTTGCCAGCTCCTTAATCAGCACGGAGTTCACATTGACGCGGTAAAGCGTCATCTTGATAGCTAAGACGTTCGGATCGGCAGCCGCTTCCAGGACAAAATCGTTCACGACCTCGAAGGATTCGTAAGGATGATAGACAAGCACGTCCTTCTCCCGCAGGACCGACAAAATATCGTCCGTATCGTCGAACTCCTCCGGGTAGACCGGCTCGTATTTCGGATAACGCAAATGATCATAGTTAGGAAGCGACCCTGCGAACTTGGACAAGAAGCCCAGATCCAGCGGGCCGTCGATCTCGTCGATAAATTCCTCCTCGAGCTCCAACTCGTCCCGCAGCAGCTCAAGCGCATCGGGATGGATGCCCTTCTCGGCTTCCAGACGCACCGGCAGGCCTCTCTGTCTTCTGCGAAGCTCCTTCTCGATCTCTTGAAGCAGATCCTCCGCTCCTTCTTCGTTCGGGGTCAGGTCCGAATTGCGGGTAACGCGAAACGCATGAACCGCTTCCGCCTGATAGCCCGTAAACAGCAGGCCGATATGCTCCTTGATCAAATCCTCAAGCAGCAAATAGACCAGCTTCCGGCTGTTGCGGCGCCCGGGCACAACAATCGTGCGGGTCAGAATGGAAGGCACCTGTACGATCGCGCAATAGGTTTCCTCGCCGTCTTCGTTCCCTTCCCCTTCCTCCCGCTTCAAGACTGCCGCCAAATATAATTCCTTGCTGTGCACCAAGGGAAAAGGACGGCTCTGATCGACCGCCATCGGCGTCAGCACCGGATAAACGATCTGTTTGAAATACTCCGTAAGGTGCTGCTTCTGTTCGGCTTGCAAATCCGCGAAGGTCGTCAACGTGACGCCTTCCTTGGCCAACAGTCGCAGCAAATCGCGATAGGTGCGATGCTGCTCCCGTACCATGCGGGACGTTCGTTTCAAGAGCCGCTTGATCAGCCCTTGAGGCGTATAGCCGGTAAAATCCGTCTTCGAGTATCCGGCTTTGCTCTGCGCTTGTAATCCCGCGACTCTGACGCTCATAAACTCATCTAGATTGCTTTGCACGATGGACAGAAATTGAAAGCGCTCGAGAAGAGGGGTGTTCGGATCCTCGGCCTCTTCTAGCACCCGTCTGTTGAACTCCAGCCAGCTTAAATCGCGGTTAATGTATTTTTTGACGCCAGACATTTCCTTTCCCCCTGTTCATGATGCCAGCGACGCCTAACCAACGCCGACTTGTCTCCTTCATTATGTTGGTCGAATGTAAAGCGTAAGTTATCGAATCGTTAACGCAACGTTAAATGAAATTCAACTCGGGAAGAAGGAGATTGCCATCAATCGAAAAATCGGCGGTCAGTTGTCGCGATTGCTCCTGATTGCAATGCTGCTTGCGCTCACCGTGCTGCTGCTCTGGAAGGCGATGCCCTTTCTCTATCCGTTCCTGCTCGGATGGCTGCTCGCCTATGCCTTGAATCCCTTGGTCAACCTGCTTCAGTCCAAAGCCCGTATGCCGCGCTGGCTAGCGGCGAGCATTACCCTGACCCTCTTCGCCGCGGCTATGCTGACGATCATATCCGCCCTCATCATTCGTCTTGTAGAAGAGATTATGAGTCTGTCGGGTTCGATGCAGAGCTTGGTGGCATGGGGAGAGAAGGCCTTCAACGACTTGCTGTCCAATCCCGAAATTCAGGACGTCATGACGCGGATCAATGACTTCTATCGGCATAATCCCGATTATAAAGAAACGATCAACAGCAGCATCTCGGACACCGCCCAGGCTATTACCCACGCCGGGACCGGATTGATCAGCCTCTTCTTTAACGGCATCGTGAACATTCTTTATTCTTTGCCTGCGGTAGCCACGATCGCCATCGTCTCCCTGCTCGCTTCCTTCTTTATCAGCAAGGATTGGCAGAGATACGCTAGGCGCATCAAGCTGGGCTTCCCTCGCAGCCTGATCCGAAGAGCGGGCGTCGTCTGGAAGGATCTGCGGCAGGCTCTCTTCGGCTACATCAGGGCTCAATTGATTATGATTTCAATCACAACGGCAGTCGTCGTGATCGGGCTATGGCTCATTGGCGTAAAAAATGCCTTGTCTATCGGCCTGATTATCGGATTCGTAGATTTGCTGCCCTATCTGGGCGTAGGCGCGGCGATGATTCCCTGGATTGCGTATACGTTCCTTAGCGGCGATTGGCAGATTGGAACGCAGCTCTCCGTCCTGTATGGCTGCATCCTGGTAGCCCGTCAATTTATCGAGCCCAAGGTGCTGGCCTCAAGCGTTGGCCTCGATCCGCTTCCGACGCTGATTGCCATGTTCGTCGGCCTTAAGCTGTTCGGCATTCTCGGCCTCATTATCGGTCCGATTCTCGTCGTCGTGGCAACGGCGTGCCATCGGGCCAACGTATTCCGGGATCTAGGAAAATACGTCAAGTACGGCAATCGTTGAAGCCCGCGATTCCGTTGTGGTTACCTGCGGGTCGGTCCCCGAAAGACGGCGAAGCGGCCTCCGCGCACGAGGCGCTCCAGCCAGCGATAGATGAACAAGCGATAGAGGGAACGCGTGAAGGGCAGCACCATCGTTATCCCGATAATATCGGAAATAAATCCCGGCAGAATGAGAAGAATTCCTCCCACCAGAATGCATAACCCTTCCAGAAGCGTATTTCCCGGCATTTGACCGGCTTGCATCTGAGCCTGGGCTTGCCGCCATACTTTACGGCCTTCCGTCTGGATCAGATAGGCGCCTAACACGGTAGTGGCCAGCAGCAGCACAAAAGTCCAGAATCCGCCGATCCATCTTCCGATCATGTAGATGCCCCAGATTTCGATCAGTACCGCCAGAACTACGATTGCGAGCCCTTTTCTTTGCACTTCTTCCACCTTCTCTCGTTAATGGTCTTCGACAAGCTTGATCATCTTATCATACCATTCCGGAGCCTCCCGAGCGAAACGCACCGGCCGCCATTCCCGGTTGACCCAGACGTGACGCGTTGTCCCGCTGACCAGCAAGGTGCCGGGCGGCTCTTCCCCGTCGTAGCTGTCTCCCAGGGTCTCCGCTGCGTTACCGCTCAATATTCTCGACTCGAACCGTACGCGGACGCTCGACATCTCCGCGACATGGGTGCACACCGTCACCCACTCGTCATAAAGCGCCGGCTGCTTGAAGGAAGCCTGCACGTCCGTAACCGGGAGCAGCAGTCCGCGCGACTCCATATCTCTGTAGGCAATCCCGGCTCTCCTCACCCATTCCGTTCTTCCGATCTCGAACCAGTTCAAATAGTTGGCGTGGTAGACGACCCCCATCTGATCCGTCTCCTGATACCTGACCCTAAGCGGATGCAAAAACCATTTTCCCACGTATGCTCCCTCCCTTCCTTGGCGGCCCGGATACAAAAATCCCCCGCAGCGTTGCTGCGGGGAATGCTCTGTTCGGTTCGCCTGCTTACATAACCTTGGCTTGTCCGGAGTAAATAACGCCATGCTCGGCATAGAGCGTAACTTCCATTCCGTCCTGAAGCGCCGTTGTTGCGTCGTTCACGCCCACGATAACCGGAATGCCCAGGTTGAGACCGACAACAGCCGCATGGCAGGTAATGCCTCCGCATTCGGTAATGACCGCTGCCGCTTTCTCAAATGCCGGCATATACTCCTTGTCCGTGGAAGGAGCAACGAGAATTGCGCCCTGGGTCATCTTGCGAATCGCCTCTTCCGGCGTGTTCGCGATGACAACCTTGCCGGTCGCGCTTTGGGAACCGATGCCTTGGCCTTGAGCCATCAGTTCGCCCACATTGTGAATCTTGATCAGGTTCGTCGTTCCGGAACGTCCGACCGGTACGCCTGCCGTAATGATAATCGTGTCTCCGAGTCTGACCAAGCCGGACTCCATAGCGCCCTTCACGGCGATCTCGAACATCTCGTCCGTCGTAGTAGCGGCTACTCCTTTTACCGGAATGGCCCCCCATACGAGCTGCATGCGGCGCAGCACTTGCTCCACCGGCGTGACGGCGATGATGTGGGATTTAGGCTTGTACTTGGAAATCATCCGAGCCGTATAGC
This sequence comes from Cohnella boryungensis, assembly GCF_042651945.1. Lineage (NCBI taxonomy): Bacteria > Bacillati > Bacillota > Bacilli > Caryophanales > Paenibacillaceae > Cohnella > Cohnella boryungensis. Next base: position 18,675 of record NZ_JBHSED010000033.1, read on the forward strand.
CGCTTTCCGTAGAAGTCACAATCGCTCTCGCTTCGAGATCCAGAGCCGAATTGGCGACAGCCTGACTGATGGCTTCCGTGACCGAGGTTTGTTGAGCGTTAGCCTGCTTCGTGAAAATCTCCCGGTAATGCAGCGCAGATTCCGCGCGCTCTGCGATACGGGACATCGTCAGCACCGATTCCACCGGATACTTGCCGGCCGCAGTCTCGCCGGACAGCATGATCGCGTCCGTTCCGTCGAAGATCGCGTTCGCAACGTCGGAAGCTTCCGCACGGGTCGGACGAGGATTGCGCTGCATGGAATCGAGCATCTGGGTAGCGGTAATGACCGGCTTGCCTGCACGGTTGCACTTCTCGATCATCATCTTCTGCACGAGCGGCACTTCTTCGGCCGGGATTTCTACGCCAAGATCGCCGCGAGCCACCATTAGACCGTCGGACACTTCCAGAATCTCGTCCAGATTGTCAACGCCCTGCTGGTTCTCGATCTTGGAGATGATGTTGATGTAGCGAGCGTCATGGCGCTCCAGCAATTCGCGGATTTCGAGCACGTCGCTGGCGCGGCGCACGAAGGAGGCCGCGATAAAATCAACGCCGACCTCGATGCCGAACTTAATGTCGTTGACGTCTTTCTCCGTCAGGCCGGGCATGGAGATGGCGACGCCGGGCACGTTAACGCCTTTCTTGCTTTTGATCTGTCCGCTGTTGACGATCTGGCACTTGATTTCCGGACCTTGGATATCGACAACCGTCATTCCGATCAGGCCGTCATCGATCAGAATTGTCGAACCGACGCTTACGTCGCTCGGCAAATCCTTGTACGTCACGGGAACGCGGTTGATATCGCCGAGAATTTCCTCCGTCGTCAGGGTAATATACTCCCCTTGCACAAGCTCGATCGGCTCTTCCTTCAGCTTGCCGAGACGGATTTCCGGTCCTTTCGTGTCAAGCAGGATCGCAACCGTCTTGTTCAACTCCTGGGAAGCTTGACGAATCGTTTTGATGCGGTTTCCGTGCTCTTCGTAGTCACCGTGCGAGAAGTTCAGACGGGCGACGTTCATCCCCGCCGCAATCAACTTCTTCGTGTTCTCCAGCGATTCGCTGGCAGGCCCGATCGTACAGACGATTTTCGTTTTACGCATAATTTCTTTTCCTCCGTTTTTCTATCCATGTTGACATATATATAGAGCTATTCAAGCTCTGCGGTGCCGAACCGTCCCACCTTGCGGAACTTCTGGTACCGGTCTTCCCTCAGTTGGTCGGGCGTCAGCTTGCTCAGCTCTTGAAGGTTGCGCCAGAGCGCTTCCCTAATCGATTCCGCCTGGGCCGCTTTATCCCGGTGGGCGCCGCCCTGCGGCTCCGGAATGATCTCTTCGATGACGCCGAACTCGTGCAAATCCTTCGCGGTTATCTTCATCGCTTCCGCCGCCTGATCGGCCTTGGATGCGTCCTTCCACAAGATCGAAGCGGCTCCGTTCGGCGAAATAGCCGAATAGATCGCGTTCTCCAGCATCAAGACCCGGTTGCCCACGCCCAGCGCAAGAGCTCCGCCGCTTCCGCCTTCGCCGATCACCACGCAAATGATCGGCACGCCGAAGATCGCCATTTCGCGAAGATTGCGGGCGATTGCTTCCGACTGGTTGCGCTCCTCGGCGGTATTGCCGGGATAAGCGCCCTTCGTATCGATGAAAGTAATGATCGGGCGTCCGAACTTGTTCGCTTGCTGCATGAAGCGCAGCGCCTTGCGGAACCCCTCCGGGTGAGGGCTTCCAAAGAAGCGCTGAATGTTGTCCTTCGTATCCTTGCCGCGCTGATGCCCCACGACCGTCACCGGAACGCCGTTCAGCTTGGCCAGACCTCCGACGATCGCGAGATCGTCGGCAAAAACCCGATCTCCGTGAAGCTCAATAAAGTCGGTAAATACGAGATTAATATACTCAAGAGACGTAGGACGTTGTTGATGGCGCGCCATGTGCATAACCTGCGCCGCGCTCATCCCCTCGTAGACCTCGGCCTCAAGCTGCTTGTAGCGCTCCTCAAGCCGGGAGATTTCGTCCGTAAAGTCAATCTGCTTCTCGGCTCCGAAGTGCTTCAGCTCGTCGATCTTTTTGCGCAGTTCGGCGAGCGGCCTCTCGAAGGGCAATTCACTGGACATCGGCAGGCTCTCCCTTCCACGCATGCAGATCCAGCAATTTGGTCAGCATAGCTTTCATTTCCTTGCGCGGAACAACCTTATCCAATTGTCCGTGCTTCAGGTTAAATTCGGCCGTCTGGAAATTGTCCGGCAGCTTCTGGCGGATGGTCTGTTCGATAACGATGCGGCCTGCAAAACCAACGATTGCGCCAGGCTCGGCCAGATTATAATCGCCCAGACTCGCAAAGCTCGCCGATACGCCTCCCAGAGTCGGATCGGTAAACACGGAGATGAATAATCCCCCTTGCTCCTGGAACTTGGCCAGCGCCGCGCTCGTCTTGGCCATCTGCATGAGGCTCAGAATGCTCTCCTGCATGCGGGCGCCGCCCGAAGTCGAGAAGATGATCAGCGGCAATTGCTTCTCGGTTGCTCTCTCGATCGCTCTTGTGACCTTCTCTCCGACCACCGAGCCCATGCTGCCGCTGAAGAAATCGAAGCTCATGACGCCGACAACGACCGGGAAGCCCCCGATTTCGCCTTCGCCCGTCACAACCGCATCCTTCAGTCCCGAGCTTGCTTTTTGCTGCTCCAGCTTGGCCGCATATCCCGGAAAATTCAACGGGTCCTCGGACACGAGGTTTTCATCAATCTCAAAAAGACGCCCCTCGTCGAGCGTCATCGCAATGCGCTCCCAGGCGTTCAGCCTATAATGGTGTCCGCAGCCGGAGCACACCTTCAGGTTCTTCTCCAATTCCTTGCTAAGCTGGATTTGTCCGCATTTCGGACAACGGTTCATTAATCCTTCGGGAATATCCCTCTTCGTACGTTCCGAAGGAACGACAGCGTATTTCTTCTTCTGAAATAAATCCTTAAACACTGCGACACCTCACAAGCGATAAATGGCGACCGTCAAGCTATAGGTATCGAACTGGCTTACAGGTGCAGTATGCTGCCTAATACCTCTTGCACTTCCCGCACTTCGCCGGATGGAACCAATATTTCATATTGCGGTTTGGTCAGGTTAATGGGGCGTACCTGTACGAGAAAACCTTCATCGGTCAGACGCTTCTGAATTCGTTCGGCGATCTTAGCGGTCGGTGCGATGTAGATGACCGTCCACATGATGCGGTACCCCCAATTTCTTAATCATTCGATGAATAAAGTCGACACGAGCAATATGGAAATCATAGCACAGATTCCGCAAGACTAGCAACCAAACCGGACCACTTCCCGGGATCAGCCGCGTTCCGCCGGAAGCCAGCTCAGCACCCTGCGAATTTTCATGTCCCAGTACCCCCACTCGTGAGTGCCCGGCTCCTCCTCGTAAGTCAGCGCAAGACCAAGTTTCAGGCAATGGTCGCGGAATCGAAGGTTGTCCTCGTAGAGAAAATCCTCCGTCCCGCAGCACTGGTACAGAAGAGGCGGCGACGGGTGGTCCGCAAGGCGCTCCGCAAGCGCGAATACATCTGCGGAAGAGCCCGGAATGGAGTCGGCATCCTCAAAAATATTCGCCAGGTCCCAGCTGTATTTCACTGCGGCAAGCCGATGGACGTCCAGGGCTCCCGACAGGCTGGCAACCGCAGCGAAGCGGTCCGGGCAGGTCAACGCCAGCTTCATCGCCCCGTAGCCTCCCATCGACAGCCCGGCCACGAAGTTGTCCTCGCGCTCTGCGGACAGCGGGAAGAAGGAGCGGGCCAGATTCGGAAGCTCCTCGCTGATGAAGGTCCAGTAAGCGGCCCCCCCGGTCCATATCGGTGTAGAAGCTGCGGTTCACGGACGGCATGACGACGGCGATTCCCGTCTGATCCGCATAGCGTTCAATAGAGGTTCTCCGGCACCAGATCGTATGGTCGTCGGAAAGCCCGTGCAGCAAGTATAACGTGCGATAAGGCCTTTTTTTCTGCCCCTGCGGCAGGATTACGTTCATCGAGGTCGCGATCTGCAGAACCTCCGAATGATAATCGCATTGAATGACAGCCATGATTGTCACCATCACCATTTAGATTGTTAACTTCTATCATAGCAGAATCTCGAGGCTACTTCACTCGAATCGTGCCCGCTCCCAGCAGCTTTTCGATCTCCTCGACAAGCTGCGGATTCGGATCGACCTTATACTCGTCGCTAAGCGCGACGGTGCGCCGCTCCTTCTCGTAGCGCAGCACGGTCTGCCGAAGCCCGGCATGGGCTTTCAGCAGCAGCTTGAGCCGGATAAGCGTAGCCGGCTTCTCATGCGTCTCATCGATCAGAATGTACACCCGTGGAACGCCTCCTTCTTCCGAAGGCTTGCTCGCCGCCCCTTGCCTGGACGCCGCTGGGCCGTTCTCCGCTGCGCTTGCGGGGGCCGCCGGCTTCATTCCCCGCCCCCCCGGGCGAGCGCCGTTAGCGGTTCCCGCGCCGCTCGCAGGACGGCCTCCGTAGCCGTTGCCCGCGCGATGGCCCTGCGCAAGCCTGCGCAATCGCTCCGCCTGCGCCTTCAGATCGGGGCCGTCCAGCGGCAGAATGTCGTCGGCCAGCAGCTTGTAATCCTCGTCCCCCTGCTGCACCTTGGCCCTCACGAACACGAGCGCTCCTTTTCGGGCAACGGCGGAAGCCTTCGCCCAGACCGTCGGGAACGCCACCAGCTCGGCGCCCATTATCCGGTCTTCGATCTCCAGGAACGCCATCGCCTGCCCCTTGCGGGTTACGAATGGCTTCATGGAGACGATCATCCCCGCGGTAAACACCGTCGCGCCGTCCGGGAGCTCGCCGATGTCTACCAGCCTTTCCAGCCTCAGCTCGTCGATCATTCCGTCGTAGGCGTCAAGCGGATGGCCTGACAAGTACAAGCCGAGCAGTTCCCTTTCCAGCTCCAGCATCTGAGTCTGGCTGTAGGGCGCGACGGCAGGCAGCTCCACGTTCCAGTTCGGCGATTCCTCGAAGTCGAACAGCTCGATCTGCAGCTCCTCGCGTTCCTTGCGCCAGAGCGCCGCCGCCGAGATCGTCGGCTCCAGAGCCGCCAGCTGCTGGGCGCGGTGTCCGGGAAGCGACTCCAGCGCGCCCGCCTGTACAAGCGACTCGATCACCCTCTTGTTGCAGGCGCGCGGATCGACCCGTCTGCACAGATCGCTCAGGCTCTCGTAGGGCTTGTCGCCTCTCTCCTTCATAATGCTGTCGATCGCTTGCGTGCCCACGTTCTTCACGCCGGCCAAGCCGAAGCGAATAGCGCCGCCGCGCCCCTCCGAGACGGGCGTGAACAGCACGCCGCTCTCGTTCACGTCCGGCTTCAGCACGGCAATGCCCATCCGTCGGCACTCGTCCACGTATTCCGCCGTCTTGCGCTGATTGCCAACGACCGCCGTCAGCATGGAGGCCATGAACGCCACCGGATAATGAGCCTTCAGGAAAGCCGTCTGAAAGGCTAGCACCGCATAGGCGGCGGCGTGCGCCCGGCAGAAGCCGTAATCGGCGAAGCGAACGATCAGATCGTACACGCCGTTGGCTTCCTCGTCCGAATACCCTAACCGCAGACTGCCCGCAACGAAATGCTTGCGCTGCTCATCCAACACCTCCCGCTTCTTCTTGCCGACCGCGCGCCTCAGCAGATCCGCTTGTCCGAGCGTAAATCCGGCCATCGCGGAAGCAATCTGCATGATCTGTTCCTGATAGACGATGATTCCGTACGTGTCCGCGAGAATTTCCTTCAGATTATTGTGAGGATATTCGACCTCCACCAGGCCGTGCTTGGCTCGAATGAATTGAGGGATAAATTCCATCGGCCCGGGTCTGTACAGCGCGACGGCGGATACGATGTCCTCGAACGAGGAAGGCTTCAGCTCCTTGAGCACCCGGCGCATTCCCGTCGATTCCAGCTGGAAGATGCCTGTCGTCTCCCCTCGCCCCATCAGCTCGTAGGTCAGCGGGTCCTCGTCGGAAACCTCCTCCCAGCGCAGCTCCCGGCCGATCTGCTCGCGAATGGAGGCAAGGGTTCTTTCAATGATGGACAACGTGCGCAGCCCCAGAAAATCCATCTTGAGCAAGCCGACGGCTTCCAGATGCTCCATCGAATATTGCGTAAGAGGCACGCCGTCCGTTCCTTCCTGCAGCGGAACGTAATCGGTCAGCGGATCGGACGAGATGACGACGCCCGCAGCATGCGTCGAGGCGTGTCGGGGCATGCCCTCGACCCTTCTCGCCATGGCGATCAATTGTCCCGCCCCGCTTCCGCTCTCCGCAAGCGACTTGAACTCCGCATTGTCCCTCATCGCCCGTTCAATCGTCATCCCCGGCATTCCCGGGATGAGCTTGGCCGTCTTGTCCACCTCTCCGTAGGGGAGATTCATCACCCGCCCGACATCGCGTACGGCCGCTCGGGCCGCCAGCGTTCCGAACGTGATGATCTGAGCGACGTGCTCCGCGCCGTACTTTCCGACGACGTAGCGGATCACCTCGTCGCGCCGCTCGTCACTGAAATCGATATCGATATCCGGCATCGTCACGCGCTCGGGATTCAGGAACCGTTCGAATAGAAGCTTGTATTTCAACGGATCGACATCGGTAATCTTGAGCGCATAGGCAACCAGGCTGCCCGCCGCCGAGCCCCGGCCGGGTCCGGTGACGATGCCGTGCTCGTGCGCGAACCGGATAAAGTCCCAGACGATCAGGAAGTAGTCGTCGAAGCCCATCTGGGCGATGACGCTTAATTCGTATTTCAGCCTATTCTCGGCATTGCTCCGAAAATCGGTATTTTCCCAATCCGCAGATGACTCGTAGCGCTCCCGCAGACCTTGCTTGCACAATTCGGCCAAATACTCTCCCGCTTGCTTGCCTATCGGCAAAGGGGAGAAGGAGGGCAGAATGTGCTTTCCGAACTCCAGCTCCAGCCGGCAGCTGTCCGCGATCCTCGCCGTATTGGCGATCGCTTCCGGCACATGGCGGAACAAGTCCGACATCTCCTCGCCGCTCTTCATGAACAGCTGATTGGTCCCGATTCGGAAACGGTCGGGATCGTCAACCGTCTTTCCGGTTCCGATACACAGCAGCACATCCTGCAGCGAATGATCTTCTTCCCCGATGTAATGGGAATCGTTCGTCGCCACAAGAGGAATGTCCAGCTCTTCGGCCAGCCGAATTACGCTTGCCGTAATCTTCTTCTGCTCCAGAATGCCGTGATCCTGAATTTCCAGATAATAATCGGACCCGAACAGCGCCCGGTAGCGCATTGCCGTCGCTCTGGCCGCCTCGTAATTGTCGTCCATCAGCTGCCGGGACAGTTCGCTGCTCATGCAGCCGCTTAGACAGATGACGCCCTCGGCATGGGCGGACAACGCTTCGAAATCAATGCGGGGTCTATAGTGGAAGCCTTCCAGATGTCCGATCGAGGTCAGCTTCATCAGATTGCGATAGCCCGCCTCGTTCTTGGCCAGCAAGGTCAGATGATAGATCGGCTGGTCTTTCCGGGAGTGCTTGTCTAGCCTGGAGCCTGCCGTGATGTAGGCCTCCATCCCGATAATCGGTTTAATGCCTTGCTCGATGCACGCTTTATAGAAAGGAATGGCGCCGTACATGACTCCGTGATCCGTCAAGGCGAGCGCGGACATGCCGAGCTGCGCCGCCTTGGCCGTCATCTCCCGGATTCGCGCCGCTCCGTCTAGCAGACTGTATTCGCTATGAACGTGAAGATGGACGAAATCGCACATGAATATCCCTTCTTTTCCGCTTTCGCACTCTTTCATTAATTGTATCATAAGCTTGCGGGCCAGTCCCATAGATATGATAGAGGACGGCAAACCGCGACGCCCGGCGCCGCGCGTTTGCCCGCATTCGTGACGACAAACCGCAGCGCAAAGCGCTGCTTAATTGATCGCACAACGGAGGGGAAACAATGGACGATTTTTTAACGAAAGCGGCCTTCAGCTTCTTCATCGCGTTCGGCGTCGTTCTCGGGGGGGCTCTGCTGGCCGGCATGGGCTCGGTATTTCTCTTCACTCCACCCAAGGAAAAAATGCTTCAGGTCGCAAGCAACCTGAAAATATGGGCGCTCGTCGCCGCGGTAGGCGGCACGATCGACCCGATCCGCGTCATCGAATCGCACATGCTGGTCGGCTACCTGTCTCCGGCCATGCAGCAGATCGGCTATATTCTGTTCGCCTTTCTTGGCGCCCATATGGGCGTGGAGCTTATTCAATGGCTGCATAACAACGGGGGGTGAACGGCGACATGCGAATCCCTTCGTTCGACCGGTTTCAGAAATTCATGCAGGTGACGGCTTTCTTCGTCTGCGGGATGATCGTGGGGAGCGCCGTCTACAGCGCGCTGGAGAACAACGTGGTCGACCAGGTCATTCTGGAAAACTACGAGCTGCGAGATCAGCTGGATTCGCTGAAGCGAGACCTGGAGCTTGCCCATCAGGTGCGCAAAGAGAACGTCATCCGCAGCCTTGTAACCATCTTCGTGCACGAGCAGGGAGAGGAAGATACGATTGATATTTTAACGCAGAAGGAGCTTAAAAAAAGACTGAAGGAGGATTTGGACATTTTTATCGGCCGCAGCATCTACATGATCAACACCGACGCCACCTTCGCCAGAAAGCTGTTGAACACGAAAGTGTACGATCAGGTCGAAGGCCAGAACTACGATGTGACGATCCGAACGATTCTTGTCGTCGACGGAGTGCTCCAGGTATGGGTAGAAGCCCGGAAGCATCTTAGCAAATAATGGGGCAGGAACAAGGCGCGGGCCCGGAAGCGGCTCGCGATTTGTGGTACAATATTCGAAGGTAACCGCATTGTTTGTTAAAGGAGCTGCTACTTCGACATGGTCAACGCATTGCAATGGGCGTTCGGCGCCCTTATTATCGTCGCCTGCTTTTTCTCCGCCGTATACAGCTATCGCTCGCGCCGCACGAAAGACGGCCGACTGCGCGGCTTATACGCTTCCCGTATGAACATCAGCATGGGCCTGATGCTGATCTTCATCGCCATCATCCAGATGTTCATGTTCACCGGCTCCTCCGTTCGGGTCGCTGTCGGCGCGGTCTTCTGCTTGCTCGGCTTGTTCAACCTGTTCGCCGGACTGCGCAACCATTCGCATTTCACCCGCCTGATGAAGCAATAAGCCGGGCTTACGCAGGATCGATCGTCTGGGCGGTCAGCATCGCCTTGGCGACGACCTCGCCGTCCAGCAGCGCCTCTACCTCGACCTTCACGTATCTTCTGCTTGCCTCAATAATATTAGGCACAATGGAAATCCCCGCATCTACCGGCACCGTGCGCAGAAAATAAGTCGTCATGTTGTCCAGTACATACTCCCGTTTCCTCAGCTCCTCTACCGCACGACTTGCCGCTTGCTGCATCAAGGACGTTAATACGCCCTCGGATATCGTGCCCAGCGGACCCGACATCTGTGGCGTAGCCAGGCCCGAGTAATACAGCCTGTTCTGATCGTCGCGCTGCTCGGAAAACCCTCCCCACATGAGCGCATCGAACGTTTCGCCCAGATGCGCCGGACGATTGGCGTATTGCATCGCCCGCAGCACCTCTCCCCTATGAATCGCCCCAACCAGCTTTCGTTGGCGGTCGACGACCGGCAGCAGCTCGATTCCCTCCGACACCATCCGATGCGCGGCGGACGCCACCGGCGTATTCAGCGTAACCGTCATCGGCCTGCGGGTCATCAGCTTGTCCAACGACTGGTCCGCCTGCGAGCCTGCGGTATCCTTGGCGGTAATCATGCCCACGACGCGATTCCATTCGTCCGTGATCGGAAAGCGGCTGCTTCCCGTCTCCAAGCTCAGCTTCATAAAGTCGGCGACCGACGAGGATTGCTTCAGCGACCCCGCCTTCCCCGAAGGCTCCAGCAGATCAGCGATAATCATAATCTTGCGCTTGATCAGCCGATCGTACATCGCCCGGTTGATCATCGATGCGACCGTGAACGTATCGTGCCGACAAGTCAGAATCGGCAGTTTGCGCGCGTTCGCGAGCTGCCGTACCTCCTCGCTGGTGCCGAATCCGCCGGTCACGAGGACGCCCGCGCCTTGCTCCAGAGCAATACGGTGAGCGTTCTGCCTGTTTCCGACGATCAGCAGGCTTCCCGCGTCAATGTAGCCGATCATCTCGTCGAGCTCCATCGCGCCGATTACGAGCTTGTGAAGCGTCTTGTCCAAGCCTTCATCGCCGCCCAGCAAGCTTCCTTGCACGATTTCCAGAACCTCGGCGAACGTAAGCTGCTCGGGATGGCTGCGCCTCTTCTTGTCGACGCGCACAGTGCCGATGCGCTCCTTCGTGCTTACTAGCCCCAATTGCTCGGCTTCCTTCAACGCCCGGTAGGCGGTGCCCTCGGACACTCCGCGATCCTTCGCCATCTGGCGAACCGGAACCTTCGTGCCGATCGGAAGCTCGCGAATATATTGCAGAAGTTGCTCATGCTTGGTTAGTTCGTTCGGATGCTTGTGCTTATCGTTGCCAGGCATCATTCATCTCTCGCTTTCTTTCCGCTTCTTTAGATAAATTTAACGTAAAATCCGAGGTCTTCCCTTCCATTACCCCTGTAAAAACAGTAAAGTAGTGGGATAGTTAAACCGTCTTTTCTTGCAATTCCGCCGCCTACTGCAAAGTTCGCAGGTTATTCCTGAAGGAGCTCTTCGAGCATGCTGCATGACTATTTAAAGCTTGTGATCGGATTGTCGATCCCGCACGCTTTCGTTCGTATATGGCTTACATTTGCCCTGTGGAGATTAAAACCCTGCTTGCACGCGCGCAAGCTCGCCTTCTTCGCCGTCGCAAGCTCCCTGCTTGTCGGCCTGGATTTCTGGCTGGTTCCCACGGTCGTTCACGTTCTGACCTCGGCAGGGATCGTTCTGTTCATGCTGTATATCTTGTTTCGCAGCTACGGGCCGGGAACGATTCTGATCGTCTTTATTTCCTATACCGCCATAAGCCTGGTCGGAGATATGATCGGCATGCTGCTGCTTCAGCTTGTATATGGCTTCACCGAGCGCAAGGAATCGATTCTGAATGATCCGTTGCAATTCCAATCGGTATACCTGCCGCTAGCGGCGGCTCTCGGATGGCTGGCAATGTATCTGGATAAGAGAAAATTCCCCCTTCTTCAACGATTATATCAATATTTACTGAATATCAAACACAACCGTATGAAGGAGATTCTCCTCCTTACGGTTTTTCAAGCGTTCCTGCTCGGACTGCTGTTTGCGATCATCATGGACAATGAGCATCGCTACGCCAAAGCGTTTTACAATTTAGTTGTCTGCACCCTGGTTTTGCTGACCTTCTGCGCTCTGTTCTATACGATTAAATTGCTGGTTCGCATTCGCGAGGATGCCGTGCGCCAGACCCAGGACGTATACGTTGAAGAGATCGGGAAAATGTTCACCGTCATTCGCGGCCAGCGCCACGACTTCCTGAACCATGTTCAGGTGATGTCCTCGATGCTTCAGATGAACAAGCTGGACCAGCTCAAAGCCTACATGAAGGAGCTCGCCGCCGAGACTCATTCGGTTGCTTCGGTCGTCTCGCATGCCTCTCCCGCGCTGGCGGCATTCGTCATGGCGAAGAAGGAGCTGGCTCTCGCCAAGGGCATTTCCTTCACCGCCGATATTCCGGCTCAATTGGACGTGGAGTCTTCCGTTAAATCCATTGACTTCGTCAAAATCGTCGGCAATCTCGTAGATAACGCCTTTGAGGAAAGCATGACGCTGTCCGGCGATCAGAGACAGGTATACTTGGCTATTCGGCGCTGCGAGAAAGGGAAGCTATCGCTCGAGGTGCGCAATCAAGGACGAACGTTAACCGCAGAGGACATCCGACTGATGCTGCTGCCGGGCTATACGACCAAGACAGCCGCCGGGCATACCGGGCTTGGATTGGCGATCGTGAACGAGCGCGTACAAGCCTACAAGGGCGAGCTGTTCATCCGCTCCAGCGATCATGAGGGCACCGTCGTTCAAATTACGTTCCCTTGAGCGCAGCTCGGGAGCTCGCGAGAGCAGGGCCTTCTGCCGCATCGCCCAGCTCCAGGAGGTCTTGTCCACTATATTCGCCATCTTGAGAATTGCAGTAAAAACGGTCTCCAGCACCGCTTTCATCCGCTCAGAGCGAAACCGGTTGATGGTGCGAAAATCCGGTCGTTGCCTGCCTGCGATCCACATGAACATGACGTTCTCGCGGGTGGCTTTGGCGATTTGGCGCGAGGAGTAAATGCGCTGGGTGTAAGCATAGATTATGACCTTAGTAAGCATTTTAGGGTGGTAGCATTCTCTGCCGCCACCAGCCAGGATAGGCTGAGGCAATTATCCCGTCATTGAGTCGATTTACGGCTTGATTAACGATACGAACATGTACAAAGAAATCGCTCCTTTGGGGATGGTTGGATGGTACCTCCATTTGACCAAATAGCGATTTCTTTTTACGTTTCTGTGGGCATTTTCTTCCCTCAATCGATGAAAAAAGAGGGCATGTATCTCCTGGAGGAGCGGAGCGTTGGCCTTTGCAGTCGTGAAATTTCCTCGTTACGAGTTTACAAATTCATAATTTCACGATTGCAACAGCCACCGGAAGGAGTTACATGCCCGCAAAACCATAATCGAGATAAAAAAAAGAAGCTGCTCAAAAGTTTAGCGCTTTTTATACGAAAATGAATGCCCCTAAAAAGCGCAAAAAGACACTCCCCACTAAGCGTGTGAAAAATTAATTTTTTAAGAGGCTTCGGCGGATTCTACCT
>NZ_JBHSED010000034.1:0-41764 GCF_042651945.1 Cohnella boryungensis
ACGCTTCCCGCTTCCAGCTTCGCTCCGCTCACGCTGCCGTCCGCCAGATGCTCGCTCGTCACGCTCCCTGCTTCCAGCTTCGCTCCGCTTACGCTACCGTCCACCAAATGCGCGCCTACTACGCTCCCCGCTTCCAGCTTCGCTCCGCTTACGCTACCGTCCGCCAGATGCGCGCCTACTACGCTCCCCGCCTCCAGCTTCGCTCCGCTCACGCTGCCGTCCGCCAGATGCGCACCTACTATGCTCCCCGCCTCCAGCTTCGCTCCGCTCACGCTGCCGTCCACCAAATGCGCGCCTACTACGCTTCCCGCTTCCAGCTTCGCTCCGCTCACGCTGCCGTCCGCCAGATGCGCGCTCGTTACGCTTCCCGCTTCCAGTTCCGTAACCGTCGTTTCAGGAACCTGCTCAGCGACTTGCGTCTGAAGCAATTGGCCGAACAACTCCCGTACTTCCGGAGCAAGCTTTCCTTCAGTAATGCTGCCATCCGCAAGCTGTGCTTCCGTCACCGACTGCGGCTTCATATGGCTGGTCGTAATCGTTTGTTCTCCCAGATGATACCCGAGAATCGAGCGCGGGATAATGTGGGAGGAGCTTACGCTTCTAACGGCAATTTTCTCGGCATTCACCGCGCCCGCCGCCAGTTGCTCGCTTCCGATGCTGCCCTGCTGCAGCTTCTCTCCGACAATCGCTCCGTCCGCCAGCTGTGCCGTTCCGATCGCGCCTTCCGCCAGCTTCGCCGCTGTGACGGCACCGTCAATAAGACGCTCTTCCCCGATCGATTCTCCGACGAAGTTCAGAAATTGGAAGAGCGGAGGAGACAGATTTTCCAGCGTTACCGCGCCATGCGCCAGCTTGAGCGTCGTGACCGCGCCTTCCGCCAGCTGCTCCGTACCTATGCTCCCTGCAGCCAGCCTCGAAGAAGTCACAGCGCCTTCCGCCAGCTTCTCTTCAGTCACGCTCCCGTCCGCCAAGCGCCCGGAATCCACTGCGCCGACAGCCAGATGGCCGGTGCCTACGCTTCCCAACGCCAGCTTTGCCGCAACAATCGCTCCATCTTGCAGTTTATCCGCCGTCACCGCGCCGGGAGCCAGCTTATCCCCGATCACGCTGCCGTCCGAGATTTGACTTGTTCCGACGCTGCTTCCCGCCAGCTTATCCGTCGTTACGACGCCATCGATCAGCTTCGCCGTAGAGATGCTATCGTCGGCCAGCTTGGTTTCCGTAATCGCGCCGGGAGCAAGATGCGATGCGCCTACGCTGGCTATTCCCAGCTTTGAGGAGGTAACCGCGCCTTCCGCCAGCTTGTCGGCCGTGATCGCGCCTTCCGCCAACGCATCCTCCCACACAGCGGCGAGAGCTAGCTGCTCCTTCCCTACGCTGCCTGAAGCAAGCTTGTCGGTCGTCACCGCGCCATTAGCCAGCTTCGCTACCGTAATGCTGCCATTCGTCAGGTGTCCGGTATCTACCGCACCAACCGTTAACTGCCCGGGGCCTACGCTGCCCAACGCCAGCTTGTCGACCGTCACGGAGCCGGTTGCCAGCTTCTCCGACGTTACGCTGTCTTTGGCCAGAATATCCGCATCCACCGCGCCGACATCCAGCTGCTCCTTGCCCACGCTGCGATGCGCAAGCTTGCTCGCCGTCACCGCGCCGTCGCGAAGCTTTGCCGAGGTTACCGCGCCTTCCGCCACGATATCCTCCGTCACGGCGTTCACGATTAATTGGCTCGTTCCGACGCTGTTCCCCGCCAGCTTGTCGGTCGTGATGATGCCTTCCATCAGCTTCTCCGTCGTGATGCTGTCGTCCGCCAGAACATCCGTGACGACCGAACCCGCCGCCAGCTGCCAGGTCCCTACGCTGCCATAGGCCAGCTTATCGGCGCTGACCGCTCCACCGGCCAGCTTGGCGGAGGTCACGCTGCCGTCCGCCAAAATATCGGAGATGACTGCGCCATCGGTCAGCTTGCTCGTTCCGACGCTGCCATAGGCCAGCTTGTCGGCCGTAATTGCGCCGTCGGCAATTTTTCCGCTCTGCACGCTTCCATCGGCCAAAATAACCGATGTCACTCCGCCTACAATAAGCTGTCCCGTGCCCACGCTGCCGTAAGCCAGCTTCTCCGTCGTCACCGAGCCTTCCGCCAGCTTGTCGCTGCCGACGCTTCCTGCGGCAAGTATGTCCTCGGTCACGGCGCCAACCGCCAGCTGCGCCCTGCCGACACTCCCGAACGCCAGCTTCTCCGCCGTCACCGCGCTATCCGACAGCTTCTCGGTTGTGACGCAGCCCTCTGCCAAAATATCGTCGGTTACTGCCCCGCTTGCCAACTGCCCTGTATCGACGCTCTCGAAGGCCAGCTTTTCCGTCGTCACCGACTGGTTCGGCAATTTGTCCGTCGTCACGCTGCCGTCCGCCAGAATCGCCGCGCTCACCGCGCCTACAGCAAGCTGCCTCGTTCCGACGCTGCTGTCCGCCAGCTTCTTGGACGTGACCGCGCCTTCCCCAAGCTGATCCGTTCCTACGCTGCGATCTGCCAGAATTTCAGTCGTCACCGCTCCTGCCGCCAGATGCGTCGTCCCGACAGCCCCTTGCTCCAGCTTAGCCGACGATATCGCACCGTCCGCAACCTTATCCGAGGTCACGCTTCTTGCGGACAGAAGATTCGCGGTGATCGCATCCTTCGCCAGCTTCCTGGTACCGATGCTGCCGTCCGCAACCTTATCCGATGTAACCGCTCCATCGGCCAGCTGATTCTCATCGACGCAGCCCTCCGCCAATATTGCCTGGGTAACGGAGCCCCAAGCCAATTGCTCCGTCCCCACGCTTCCCCGCGCCAGCTTATCGGTGGTCACCGCTCCGTCAGCCAGCTTATCCGAGAGGACCGCCGAATCCCCAAGCTTCTCTGACGTAACGCTTTCCGCAAGCAGCTTCGCGCTCGTTACGCTTTCGTCCGCGAGCTTGCTTCTTGTGACCGCGCCGTCGGCCAGCTTATCCTCGACAATCGAACGATCCTTGAGGTGAACCGCGCTGACCGCATTGGGCTCCAGCCTCTCCGCGTCAATACGGCGTTCTCCGTTCTTGGCCAGCTCAAGCAGATCGGGCGCAAGATGGGAGACGGATACCGTGCCTTTGCGCAGATGGAAGCCATGCACCGCCTCGGCTTTCAGATGCTTGCCGCTGACGCTCTCGATCTGCAGATGCTCCGTACTGACGCTGAGCGGAGCCAGCTTCCCCGAGGTCACGCTTTCGTCCGCCAGAATGTTTGCAGTTACGGCGCGAGCCGCCAGAGCAGACTCCTGAACGCTTCCTGCCGACAGATGAGCGGCGTTTACGGCGCCATCGACAATGTGGGTCGAACCGATCGCATTTGCCTTGAGATGGGCGGCTGATATCGCCTGCTCGCCAATATGCTGCTCGCGTACGGAGCCGGACGCCAGCTTGCCGCTATCGACGCTGCCTGCAGCCAGTTTGGCGGACCCGATAATGCCGTCGTTCAGATGAATATCCCGAATGCTTTTCTCGGCAAGATGGATGCCAAGCACAGCCTGCTCAGCCAGATGACGGCTCTCGATCGAATTGGAGACGAGGTGCTGGGCTTTGATAGCCCCATCCGCGACTTTATCCGCCGTGACCGAATCCTCCGCCAGAATGGAAGAGGAAACCGAACCTGCGCTGAGATGGAGGTGCTTAACGGCCTGCGGCTTCAGATGCTTCGAGGAAACGACCCCCTCGGCCAGCGAGCGACCGTTCACGGCTCCGTCCTGCAAAGCCTTGTCGAATACAGCGTTATCGGCCAGCTTGTCGGAGGTGACGCTGTCATCGGCCAGCTTCGCCGCCGTCACTGCCAAATCCGCAAGCTTATCCGTAGAAACGCATTCGGGAGAAAGCTTAAGCGAAGTAATCAAATGATCCGTAAGATGGTGAGAGAAAACCGAGCGCACGCCGATCTGGCGCTCTCCAACCGAGCCCGGAGCAATGTTCTTCTCCGTGACGGCTTCAATCTGCAGCGCGGCCGTGCCAATGGATCCCGTCGCCAGATGAACGGCCTCTACCGCTCCCTTGCGAAGATGTCGGCTGTCCACGGAATCGGCGGACAATGCTCCGCTTACGACCGAATCCTGCCCAAAGTGATGCGGCCTTAACGAGCCGGTCGCCAGTTGCTCCGCCATGACGCTGTCGGGCGCAAGATGCTCCGTCTTCACTGCTGACGGCGCGATATGCCGACTGCCAACAGACTGCTCCGCCAGCTTCGCGGGTCCCACAGCTCCTTCCGCCAATTGCGCCGGCCCGATTGCCCCTTCTGATAGGTGCTCTGGGCGGATTGCGCTTTTGGCCAGCTGGGTCGGTCCGATCAAGTCGTCCTTCAGGTGCTCTCGACCGACCGATTGGGCAGACAGATGCTTGCCGCTCACGGAATATTCCGTCAGATGACGCCCTTCCACGATGCCGAGGGCAAGCTTGTCGGCGACGATGCTCCCCTTGGCCAAGTGTTTTGCCTGCACCGCTTCATCCGCGATTTTGGCCGATACGATGCTCTGGTCGGCTACCTTGGTTGATGTGATTGCCTGATCTACCAGCTTCAGCGTCGTGACCGATTGCTCGGCGAGCTTGGAGGCGGAGATCGCGCCGTCTGTCAGATGCTTAGACCTCACGGCCTCTTCTGCGAGATGGTCGCTCTTTACCGCTCCTGCCTGAAGATGCTCGGATTGGACCGTTCCGAGCGAAAGCTTGTTTCCCGATACGGACCGTTCGGCCAATTCCCGAGCGCCTACGGCTCCGTCGGCCAGATGCTCCGCCGCGACGGCTCGCGGAGCCAAATGCTTTCCCTGAAGCACGCCCGGAGCGACATGATCCGCCAGAATAAGCCCCTCGTTCAGATGCTGGGACTCAATCGCCCCTCGTGCCACCTTATCCTTGGAGACAGCGCCGTCACGCAGCTTCGAGGTGGTCACCGCGCCCTCGGCCAGCTTCGAGGTATCTATGATTTCGTTAGCCAGATTTTCGCTGCGGATCGAGCCGCTGCGAATTTTCTCCGAGGTAATGCTTTGATCCTGAAGCAGCTCGGAGGTGATGACGGACACATTCAAGTGCTTCGATTGAATGGAGCCCTCGGCGATTTTGTCCGAGCTGATCGTTCTGTCCGCCAGCTTCTCCGAAGATACGCTTCCGTCGCGCAGCTTTTCGCCGGTAATCGAACGATCCCGGATCTTCTGCCCGGAGATGGAGTTCTTGGTAAGATGGTCGCCCACGATCGATTCCGAAGCCAGCTTCGAAGAAGTAATCGATCCATCTGCCAGCTTGATCGCCGTGACGGAGAAATCGGCCAGCGCATTCGTGCTCACGGCATCCGCAGCGAGGTGTGCAGCCTTCACCGCGAACGGGGCAAGCTTCTCTCCCGTCACCGATTCGTCCGCAAGATCGTCGGTATAGACAATTGGAGCTTGCCGCGCAGGCATTCGTTTCTCTTCCAGCTTGAAGCGGCGGGCTTCCCGGGCTTCCTGCTCTTCGTCCGCCGATTCCTTCTGCTTGCGATCCTGCGTCATTTCCAAGCTCTCCGGCAGCTCGCTCATCAGGGCTACCAGATCGTCCGTAGACTGGATGCTTGCCGCCTCCGCCGATTCCACAACCGCCACAATATCCGGCAGCTCGACAGCGATCGGAAGCTCGATCGCCGGCGGAAGCTCCGCCGCGATCTCGAATATTTCCACCGCCTCGCCGAGCGCTGAGACCTGTCCCGAAGACACTGGAGGGTCTGCGGAAGCCGAATCTTCTTTTGCCGCCGGAACGGCTTGCGTCGTCTTCGAGACACCGGCCGTCTCGGTATGGACGTTATCCCGCTTGGTTCTGCCGGCAGCCTGGCTCTCTGGCGGCTGCTGCGTCGGAGCGGCCGAGCCGTGCACGGACATTGGCTTGGCCTTCGTTTTTTGTATATCGTCCAGCCATTGCAGCTCAAGTTTGTTCGGGTCGTCAACGTAATATTGCGGCCGGCGCGCTTTAGGAGATTTACCCGCTTGTTTCTTTTTCATGTGCCTCTCCTTCCTGTTCGTCGAAATCTCCAGTATCATATGCATTCACCCATGGGCGCGTCACGAGGTTGGGCACTCGCCCGCATCACGGATGCCGGATGTCCGTGTTTTCGCAAGCGGCACGTTGCGTTATAATGGAAGTACGATCGTTACGCGAAGCGAAGGAGCTTAATCTCATGGATAAAATCACGCTTGAACGGACGGACGAAAGCAGCTGCTCCCATTCCGATCTTCCTTTGCACGAAGTGAAGCAACGGATGATTACCGACGATTCCGCCTCGCGGCTGTCCGAGCTGTTCAAGGCTCTGGGCGATCCGACGAGAATCAAGCTGATCGGCGCCCTTCTTCACCGGGAGCTATGCGTGCACGATCTTTCCGTGCTGCTGGATATGGGACAATCCGCCGTATCTCACCAGCTGCGCTATTTGCGCAACATGCGGATGGTCAAACGAAGAAAAAGCGGCAAAACCGTCTTCTATTCGCTGGACGACTCCCACATCGAACAGATTTTCCTGCAAACGCTGCAACACCTTGAGCATAGCTAGGAAAAACCGGGTCGCCCCCCTGGGAACGGCACCCCATTCAGAAAGGAGCTTTCAAGCCCACACGGCTGAAAGCTCCTTTCTGAATGAGAGGACGAATTATGTATAATGTCCTTTCTAGGCCGGGCAACGACGCCGGCTCGCGCTGCATCCTCTTCAGCTCGCGAGCCCGCCGCAAATCGCCAAATCCGGTTCGGTTATCTGCCGGTTTCCCGTTGAAAGCCGACCCATCGTTCCGCCGTATGCCGCCACTGAAAGTCCGATAGCACCCGTTCCCTTCCCCTGCGTCCCATTTCCCTGCGAACCCCTTCGTTGGCAAGCAAATACACGATTCGATCGGCCAGCTCGGCGGACAGCTTCTGCGCCTCGGGCGCGACGAGAAATCCCGTCCAGCCGTCGACCACAATCTCCTTGAGTCCGCCCGCGCGGGTAGCCACGACAGGAAGCTCGGATGCCATCGCTTCGAGATTGACAAGACCGAATGCTTCCCGGCCAACGGAGGGCACGACCGCGACATCTGCCATAGCGAACCAATTCGGGATTTCATGATGGGACACATAGGGCTGGAAAAAAACGCTCGCATTACGCCGAGCCGCCATGCGATGAAGTCGCTGTACGTATCCGGTCCGTCGATGAGACCCATACTGGGCGCTGCCGACAATGACGAGCAGCGCTTCGGGAACAGCCGCCAGAATAAGCGGCAATGCGGCCAGCAGATGATGCACGCCTTTCTGCGGAACAAGCCTCCCCGCATAAAGAATGATCGGACGGTTCCCCCATCCATGCCTGGCCCGAAGCTGATCGTGCATGCTCGCCCCCTCCGGGGAAGAACGCCCATGGAATCGCGCGATATCGACGCCCAGATGGTTCACCCTGATTTTCTCCGCTGCTTGGGGGACGTACTTCCGAACATAGGAGCGAAGAAATTCGCTGTTGACTTGAATATAGTCCGCCGCTTTTAAGCACCTTGTTCTCTGACGAGCGCTGATGTACGGGGTTGTAATAAAGGTCGTGGAATGCAGGTTCAGCCAGATGCGGCTGCGGGGAAAACGGCTTTTTATCCGGGGCACCCAGAGGGGGCGATTCTCGATCTGAATGACATCGGGCACGGAACGGGCAAGTCTGTCGCAGACCCGCTTGAAGTAATTCGCTTTGTTCGCGCCGGGGAAGCGGATGACCGAAACGCCGTTTAAGCTTCCCCGCGCAGGGAGCCGGCTGCCGATTCGGCCGTAGATCGTAGCGTCGACATGCGGAAGCAGCGCGGGAACGACCTTTTCTACCACACGTTCGACAGAGCCCCCCGTGGGAGAAGGCACCGGATACGCTCCTGGCGTTATGAAAGCGGCTTTCAGCATCGTCCAATCTCCTCGCGGGCCTAGTCTCGCCTGATCGCGGCTATCGAGACAATATATACCCCTCGGGCCGGAAAGGGAACGGCTCCTACCTTTGCTTAAGGACTATTGCACTTTATCCGGCGATGTGTCACAATTCTCGGGAATGAATTTTACCGTAAAGGAGATCCCTCCGCATGACTCGTTGGCTGCTGCGCTTAATGACAGAACTGTCCTCGCGCAAATTCGTGTCCCGGATGACAGGCCGTTTCGCCAAATCGTCCTTGAGCCGCCGGTGGATTCCGCGCTTTGCCGCCATGTACAATATCCCGGTCGAAGAAGCGGAGAAGGATATTTCGGAATACCGCTCGCTGAACGATTTTTTCACCCGGCGCCTGAAGCCCGGCCGACGTCCCGTCGACGGCTCTCCGGACGCCCTGGTCAGTCCGGTAGACGCGGTTGTCACCGGCTGCGGTCCGATTCAGGATGGCATGATGCTTCAGATCAAAGGACAGGATTATACGATCGAGGAGCTGCTTCACGGCTCTCCGCGAATCGCCCAATATCGGCGCGGCTTCTTCTGGGTACTGTACTTAAGTCCTACAGATTATCATCGCATCCACGTCCCCTGCGCAGGCGAGATCGTAGAGAGCGAGCATATTCCCGGCAAAGTGTATCCCGTTAACGAATTCGGCCTTACCTCAATGCGGCGCGTGCTTTCCCGTAATGAGCGGCTCGTCACTTATATCCGCAACGAAGTCGGCGAAGTCGCGGTCGTCAAGGTAGGCGCGCTTAACGTCAGCAGCATCAAGTACGTAGAGCCGCGGCCCGTCCGGCCGAATCGCGGCGACGAGCTGGCCTATTTCGAATTCGGCTCGACGATCGTTCTGTTAACCGAGGACGGCACATTCCGTCCCCGTCCCGATCTTAAGGTCGGGAGCAAGGTGCGAATGGGCGAGAAGCTCGGAACCTTGGCCACCGGCAACTAAAACGAAATAAAGCTCGTTCCTCCGGCCTTGCGGTCGAAAGGACGAGCTTTATTTCATTCTCACCGAATTTCCGAAGGACTTTTGCCCGTGTATTGCTTGAACTGCCGACTGAAGAAGAAGATGTCGCGGTAGCCGAGCGCATCGGCCACCTCCGTCACGTTCATCCCCGCGTGCAGCAGCAAATGCTGGGCGCGCTCGATTCGCGCGCGGATCATGTACGTCTGAACGGACATGCCGATCAGCTCCTTGAACTTGATGGAGAAGTAGCGGGAGGACAAGCCGGCGCGTTTCCCAAGGTCCTCCACCCGATGAACGATGCCGGGATGCTGCTGGATGTAATTCGCAACCTCGCGGATGCTTTCGGTCAATTGATTGCTTGCCTTTCGCTCCACCGGCTCTTCCTGATCATGACGGAGCAGGTGAATAATCAGTTGCTTGAGAATGAGCTGGGCTTCGATCTCCGCCGCATAGGTTTTAACCAGAAACAATCTCACGTATTTGGAGAGCAGATGCTCGAAATCGAAGGTGTCTTGCAGAAGACGGTATGGCTTGGGAGCAAGCTTGACCGGCTCGGCCGTATCGAAGTGAATGTAGGTAAGCACGAGCGGCTTCTGCGGATTGTGCGTCGCCCAAGTATGATCCCCCTTGCGAAACAGGAAACAGCTCCCCTTGCCGAGCGTGTACGGCTTCCCGTTAAGAAAGAGTTCGCCTTCCCCGCTCCATACGTAAAAAATATCGTAATTGGCCAGCGGCTTCTCCCGCTTCTGCCATTTCCAGCCCGGCTCGCAAACGATCTTAGCGAACGAGGGCAGCAAGACGAAAGATGTGGCGGACAGGTCAAGCATGAACTTTACCTCCTTGTTCCCGGTAAGCGTCGCGGAGCAGCGACAAAGCCTCGGCGGCTCGGCGAATGCGCCGAATGCCCTCTTCGATCTCCCGCTCCGTTAAATGGGCAAAGCCGAATATCGCAGATGGAGGAGTCTTCGGACGCCCGGCGGATGGAAGCTCGTAGGCAGAGCCGTTTTTCCACCGGACTCCTTGCACCGCGCATTCCCGAATAAGCCGTTCGTAATCCGCTTCGGTCCCTTCCCACCTCGCATAGACATGCATGCCGGCATCGGCGGGAAACGGCGTGAACAGCCCGTCCAGATTCGTCTCCAGACACTCGCGCAGCTTGCGCTCCAGCTTGCCTAGCAACCTGCGCGTCTTGCGCATATGCCTGTCGTAGCCGCCTCCGGACATCCAGCCGGCCAGCGCCTGCTGTTCGGCGAGACTCGTCGGATAGGGATCATACAGCTTCTTGGCCAGCAGCAACGGCTGCAGCAGCTCCCTTGGAACCACCGCAAAGCCGATTCGCAGACTCGTGCCCATCGACCGGGAGAACGTGCCGACATAGACGACGCGTCCCTCCTTGTCGAGCGCTTTAAGCGGCTCCAGCGGGCGGCCTCCCCAGCGAAAATCGCTGTCGTAATCGTCCTCGATAATAAATGCCTTGCGTTTGGAAGCCCAGAGCAGCAGCTCCTGTCTCCTCTCGTAACCTAGCACGACTCCCGTCGGAAATTGACGCGTCGGCGTCACGAACAGAAGCGTCGCCTCCCAATCCTGCGGCACGATGCCGGAGCGATCCGTTCTCTGGGAAATCAGCCCGGCTCCCGTCGCCCTGATCGCGCGCTCGATTCCCTTATAACAAGGGTTCTCGACGACAGCCGTTTTTCCTTCTTCCAGCAGCAATTGGGCGAGCAGGGCAATTGCCTGCATCGAGCCGGAGGTAATGACGATATCCTCCTCGCCGCAGGGAATGCCCCTCTCTCGGCGCAGGCGTCCGGCAATCGCCTTGCGCAGCGACAGGCTGCCGGCCGAATTCTCCAGTCCGCGCGATCCGTAGACGCCGATGCGCTTCCATTGCCGGGCGACCTCCGACTTCCATTCCTGCCACGGAAACCTTGCTGCGCTTAAGCCTTCGGTCACGAAGGAGACGCGGGCATTCGCCTCGAGAATAGACGGATCGGACGATGCCGGAGAAGGAGCCGCGAACGGTACGGACGTACCGACATCCCCTGAGGAGGCCTCTACAGCCTGCAATTCCAGCAGTCGGCGACCCCAGTCCGTAATCGCAGGCAACGCGGCAGGAGACTCGCCCTCTTCGGAGGATGCCGCACCGTCGTTCCGCTTGTGCCCGTAACCGGCGACAAAGGTGCCCCTGCCGATTCCCGCCTGAACGAACCCTTCCGCCGTCAGCATCTCATAGGCCAAGCTGACGCTGCCCCGAGACAACCCGTACAGCTCGGCCAGCCTTCTTGTCGAGGGCAGCCTTTCCCCGGGAGCGAGCGTTCCCTCGGCAATCGCCTCCCGAATAGCCAGAAACATCGCCAGATGCTTCGTGCCGCATTCGGTCAGCTTGGCGTTATAGGCAAATGGAGAGCTCACACCTCTCCCCCTCTTCACAATGGACTAGTATTTTTAATGTAAAATGGATCTTTTCTCTTGTCAATGCAAGCCGTACACTGTTCCTCAACAGCCGTATCCAAAGGAGAGAAATCCAGATGAGAAGAAAAGAATTCGCAACCTCGGACGAAGAATGCATCGGCTTCCTGCAAGAGAAAAACGACGGAGTGCTTACGTTCGCCGGAGCCGATGGCTGGCCAAAAGCGGTGCCGTTGAACTATGCCTGTGTGAACGGAGCCGTTTATTTTCACGGAAGCAAGCAAGGTGAGAAAATGGCCGGCTTGGCAGACAACTCGCGCGCGGAATTCGTCGTTTATCAAGCTCATGCGTTTATTCCTTCTTATTTTACCGACCCGTATCTGGCTTGCCCCGCCACCGTGTTCTTTCGTTCGGTCCGCATTCGCGGCACTGTCGCTCAAGTCGAACAAGCCGAAGAGAAGGCGTCCGCATTGGCCGCATTGCTGGGGCAAATGCAGCCGGAAGGCGGACATGCTCCGATCGATGCCTCGGACCCCCGCTATGCCTCGTCTCTGCGCGGAGTAGCCGTGCTTCGTCTGGATGCGGAGTCCATGACAGGCAAATTCAAATTCGGCCAGAACGGAAGCGAGAAAAAGAGAGAAGGAATCATGCAAAATCTGCTCGACCGCAACCTCCCGGGAGACGCGGACACGGTCACGCGCATTCGCGACAGTGCGTTAAAGAAACAAATTAGCGAAACTTAACATTTTCCTGCTCCTTTTTTTACTGAAAGCGCTTGAATGAAATGACGCTCCCTGACCAATGGTGTATAATATCTCCTAATGACTACTTGGAAGGATGGGAGCTATGAATCCCCTTGCCCAGCAATTAAACGAGACGCTTTCCCGCGATAATCCGCACGCTGCCTCCATGTTATCCAGTTTAGGTCGAGCTATGTACATGCCTAAGCTCGGCATCTTGAGCCAATCGGCCGAAGCCAAGCAGAAAGCCGGCGTCTATAACGCGACGATCGGTATCGCGACCGAGAACGGCAAACCGATGCATCTGGACGTCATTCAAGAAACCCTGTCCGCCTATGAGCCCAAGGACATCTATGAATATGCCCCTCCGGGAGGCAAGCCGGAGCTGCGCACCGTATGGCGCGATAAGATGCTCGCGGAGAACCCTTCGATTAAAGGCAAGACGATCAGTCTTCCCGTTGTCACGAACGCCTTGACCCACGGCCTCAGCATCGTCGGCGATCTATTCGCGGACGTAGGCGACGCCGTCGTCGTTCCGGACAAAAACTGGGAAAATTACGAGCTGACCTTCAACGTTCGCCGCGGCGCGGAGATGGTCTACTATCCGCTGTACGATGCGGACAACAGGTTCAACTCGGCGGGCCTCCGCGATGCCTTGCTGGCCCAGAAGGATCGCGGCAAGGCAATCGTCCTGCTCAACTTCCCCATCAATCCGACCGGCTATACGCCGAATATCGAGGAGGGCCGCGAGATCGTCGCCGCCATTCGCGATGCGGCAGAAGCCGGCATCAACATCGTCGCCGTGACGGACGACGCCTACTTCGGTCTTTTCTTCGAGGACTCTCTGCAAGAGTCGCTATTCGGCCAACTGTGCGGCCTGCACGAGCGCGTGCTTGCGATCAAGGTCGACGGAGCGACCAAGGAAGAGTACGTATGGGGCTTCCGCGTCGGCTTCATTACCTACGGCGGCCTGTCGGAAGCGAGTCTGGCCGCTCTCGAGCAGAAGACGACCGGCAACATCCGCTCCACGATTTCCAGCGGACCGCATCCTTCGCAGACGTTTATCCTGCGCGCGCTGAAGTCCGATCTCTTCCAGGCCCAGAAGGATGAGAAGTTCGCGATCATGAAGGGCCGCGCCAACAAGGTGAAAACCCTGCTGGACAGCGGCAAGTACGGCAACGAGTGGAGCTATTATCCCTTTAACTCAGGCTACTTCATGTGCCTTAAGCTGGACGTCGATGCAGAGACCGTGCGCCAGCGCCTCCTTAGCGCTTACGGCGTGGGCACGATCGCGCTGGGCTCGTCCGACCTGCGCGTCGCCTTCTCTTGCATAGAAGAAAGCAATCTGGAAGACCTCTTCGATCGAATCTATCAAGCGGTGCTGGACGTAAAAGCAGGCAACGCTTAGAAGACGAAGCGACAGCTTCCCGACACAAGTAAAACGGCTTTAGAGAAAAGAGCAGGCTCATGCACCCGGCATGGCCTGCTCTTTTTTTTGTTGAAGCAGACGGAGCGCCGACGTTGCCGCCTCCCCTGCTTACAAGTCATCCTCGTCCCGGAACCTCGCGATGCGCCTCGGCATCCACCATCCGCACCATAGCAGCCCGCCTGCGAGAATAGGAGCCCAGTAATCAAGCCGCAGCGTATCTGTCGCTTGACCGGAGTAAGACGCTCCGATCGCTCCTGTCGCGAGGCCGACGACCGCCAGCGCCACCGCCGCGGCAATGCCGGCCGTTCGCGCTATCGCCGCAGCGGCGATCAGCCTGCCTTCCGGCGCAATCGGCAGCGTATCCGCCGTTTCTACGAATCGAATTCTTCTCAGCTCGCTTAGCTGCAATCCGCATACGGCCATCGATACCGCATAGATGATCACATCCGCCAAAGGATTGCCGACAACCGCGATCACGAACCCCGACAGAAGCATCCAGCGCCACACCGCTCCGAACGTTTCTCCGCGCAGAAAAACTTTGGCATACAGGTAATGCCATGCCCACCTTCGTTGCCACGGAAGACGATCGCCCGCCCAGGCGATCCAACGGCGCTGGGCCGGCTTTGCCGTCTCCGTAGGAATATCTACAAACCAGCTCAGGAAAGCCATCCACTTGCGACGGGCGCCCGCTTCCTCCTGAATCAGACGTTCCCAAGGGAGCGCATGCTGAGCGGGCAGCCTCCACAGCAGCGCCATAACGGCCATGCATAGCAGCGTGAACGGAATGGCCAGCACCAATGGCTTAAGCAGTAGCCCTGCAAGAGCGCCCGCCGTCAGCAGCAGTCTCGCGAGGCGAAGCCCGAGCCGCCAGAGCCGATTCGCCATTCTGCGCTCTCTCCAGCCGCCGTATGCATTGCCTCCGGCGATCAGGACGACCATGATGCCTAATGCCGCAAGCGAATGCGACTCCGAAAGCTCTGCCGTCTGGGGAGAGCGGACATAGATCGGAGCATACAGAGCAAACAGCGCCAAGGCTCTCAGCGCCCCGACAACGATGGACTTTCTAAGCGCAGGCCCGATATATTCTCGAAGGAGCCTGTTTTCCATCGGCAGCAGGAAGACCGGGTCGGAAGGACGGAAATAAGTGCGAAGCGGGGCTTGGAATGCTGCCCAGGTCAGAAGCGCGACTCCGACCTCCTTGACCGGCCAAGCCTCCGGCACGTCCTTGATCAGTCCGGTGTACCAAATAAACGAAGCAAAAAAAATCGCCGAGGCGAACAAGCCAAACCCGCTTTGCAGCACGTAGCGGAAATAAGGCACGATTTCTTTCCGGAATGCGGCCCCGCGTTCGCGCCTGAGAGAACGAAGGAAGACGCGCTGCTCCTCCCGTCTCGTCTCACCCACGCGAATGGCCTCCTTCCGCCGACGAGACCAGCGCTTCGAACGCATCGTCCAGCGTCGCTTTCGCGTCCTCGAAGCCCGCCTGCAGCTTAACCTCCTGCGGCGTTCCCCATGCAATTCTGTTTCCCTTATGCAGCACGACGAGACGATCCGCCTTGCGATCAAGGGCCGAGAGGATATGCGAGCTCAGCAAGATCGCGCTCCCTTGCGCCCGTACCTCGTCGAGAGCGGTCACCAGCCCCCGGATCGCGAGCGGGTCCAATCCGAGGAACGGCTCGTCGATAATGAGCAGCGCAGGACGGACAAGCAGCGCATTCATCAGCATAACCTTCTGCTTCATCCCCTTCGACAGGGTATCCGGCAAGGCGTTCAGGGCATCCGTCATCCGGAAGGTCTCGGCCAGCTCCCCGATCGTCGCCAAAGCGGGAGCCTCCTCCAGATGATAAGCCATGGCGGTCCAACGGAGGTGCTCCTTCACCGTCAGATTCGGGTACAAGGTCGGCTGCTCCGGAACGTAAGCGGTCGACGAGCGATAGACCTCGCGATTTTCCTCCAGGGTAACTCCCGCAACGCGGACTTCCCCCTTCTGAGGGACCATGAGCCCTAAAATGTGCTTGATGGCCGTGCTTTTCCCCGCGCCGTTCAGTCCGATCAGCCCGACGAGTTCTCCCGGATAGACCGTTATGGACAGATCGTGCAGCACCGGTCTTCTCTGGCTGTAGCCTCCCGTCAGCCCGCTGATGGCCAGCGCAGGCACTCGCGCATTCGCTTGACGCGATATCATTTGACGTATCCCCCTTAAGACGCGATGACGCCCGTACTTTTCTTTCTATTATAACGGGAGCAAGCATCGCTTACAAAAAAGGGAAGCCTTACGTCGTAAAATTCGTATGGTCGATTCGCGTGCGGACTCTTACCGTAAAGCGACAGGTCGGGTAAAGCTCGGCCCAGCGTTCCTTCACCCGGCTCCACTGCTTCGGATGCCTCCGATGGAGATTCTCTCCGATACCGAGCAAGTCCGTCTTGCGGCGCTGCGATGCCGCGAGGAAGTCCTCCACTTCAGACTCGATCTCCGCATTCAGCCTTTTCTCCCAATCGGCAATATCCCCCGGCGTAACGTCCGTATCCTCGCAGGGGATTCCGACCAGGTTCAAATCGGCATCGATCTCGATGTGCGCGACCGGAGCTCCGTCCTTGTCCAGCTTCGCCGTGATCCGGCTTTTGCTGATCGTATTTTCAAACGTCACCGTTCGGGAGGAGGCGCCGCCGCAGGCGACTTCCTCTACGGCTCCGCGCATCAGATTGGCCGCTCTCATGTAGCCTTTGCTTTCTTTCACGCCCATATAGCCGGCCAGCTTGTTATCGCTGAATGCGAAAAAGCCGACCGTCTGCAGCATCCAGCTTTTCGCCCCTCGCTCTTTTTTGGAAATATTCACTGACGGCACAAGGATATCCCGATATTTATTAATCTGATCCCTGTATATGTCCAGCAAGGTTGTTTGCGTTGTCAGGGCCGTGCTCTCCCCGCCCTCGGACAGCCCTCTCAGAGCTTGCCCGCTGATCGCCGAGTTGGGCATCGCCACCTCAAGAACCTCCGAGGCCGTGCCGTCGATCATGAACAGCATAGTCGTATTCCGAAACTGACGAAACCGCCGGATCGATTCGATTTGCTTGTCGAAATCTCGGCTTGCCGCGGCTTTGCTAATAATTATGACAGAGGTTTGTCCCCACAGAAGAGTACGATCCGATTTGTCCAGGATGTAACGAGCCGCCTCGAACAGCGTTTTTCCTTCTCCCGTCAATAGGAAGGTGCGGTTTTGCATCCCCTTCGGCTGCTGTCCTCCCGTCGTTAACTCCGAAATCTCGGCGGACACCCGCACGCCTCCTTTCTTACCCACGTCCACCGCAACGGCATGGACGATATGAAGCTCGTTCAACTCCACATTGCCTTTACAGCCCGAGCTCAGCAGCGCCAATGCCGCGACCGTCCCCCAGATCCAGCGTCGGCCCTTCATGGACGGCCCCTCTTCCAGCGATAAGGGCTAATTGAGCGAAATAATGCCGGCCGCTTGACGTTCAAGGGATGGGGCCTGCGAACGAGGACGTCGGTGAGCTCACCGAAATGAAAAGGGGCCGCCGGAGCGAGATAGGGGATTCCGAACGAGCGCAGGGATGCCAGATAGGTGAGTAATACGACAATCCCGAACATGATTCCGACATAACCTAGAATGGAAGCCAGGAACGTCATTCCGAACTGGAGGAGCCGAATCGCGTAATTCATGGCTGTGGCCGGCAGGGTAAACGTGCATATGCCGGTCAGCGCAGCTACGATAACCATGATCGGCGATACGATGCCCGCCTGCACCGCCGCTTGGCCGAGAATGAGCGCGCCGACGATGCTGACCGCTTGGCCAATCTGCCTGGGCATGCGAATGCCCGCTTCGCGCATGATTTCGAAGGCGGCCATCATCGCGAAGCTCTCGACCACAGCGGGAAAAGGCACCGGCTCCTTCGCTGCGGCGATGCTTTGAAGCAGGGCGGTAGGAATCAGCTCGTGATGGAACGTAATCGTAGCAACATAGAACGCGGGCAGCAGCATTCCGATCAGAGCGCATAATATTCTGAGCAGCCGCAGGGCGGAGCCGATATAAAACTGCCATTCGTAGTCCTCCCCGACTTGAAACGCCTGAAGGAACACAAAGGGAAGCAGCGTCACAAACGGGCTGCCTTGCACCATAACGGCAATTCGGCCATCGATCAGCGCGCCGGCCACGCGATCCGGTCTCTCTGTCGACTCAACCAAGGGAAAGAGCGTATAGGGGTTGTCTGCGATCCACTCTTCAATGTAATTGCTGCCCAGAATGAAGTCGGCCGGAATTTCGCGGATTCTGCGTCTCAGCTCCTCCAGAATGACCGGATTCGTCACGCCATCTATCGAGATCAGGGCGACTTTGATCCGGCTTGTCTGTCCGATCTCGCAATACTCCGCCTTCAAATCTGCGGACGGAAGGTAGAACCGCACAAGAGCCAGATTGTTGGACAGCGATTCCGTAAACCCGCTTCGCGGTCCTTTTAACGTAGATTCACTGGTGGGCTCGTCCACCTTCCTGAGCTGCACGCCCAGCGTATCGATTGCGATTCCGCGCGCGGGATCGGACAGCAGCACCACGGCTTTGCCGTGTGCGAGAGCCTCCGCGATCTGATCGATCGATTCCAATTCCTCGTCTCTGCGAAAAGTAAGCTGGGGGGGATCCTTCTCCTTGACCTCCTTCAACAGATTTTCAAGCTTCCGTTCATCCGTCAAGCCTTGCAGATAACAGACCGCGCCCGGCTGCCCCGAGCACAAGGCAAATTCGATATAGATCAGATCCTGGGTGTCCCGCATTCTCTTCTTCAGAAGCGATATATTTTCCGCAGGTTTGGAGGCGAGCCGCTGGCCGGGCTGATTCGTCCTGCTCATACGCTCACCCCCAGCTTTCCTCCGTCCTTCCTGAACATCGCGATCAGCAGCAGCAACAGCGGCAGCGCCAACTGAAAGACCATGAAATACCAAGCCTGCTTGTCATAGAAAGCGGCCAATTCGATTAACCCCCATACCTTGTACTTCGCGCTCACGAGCAGGCCGAGAGCAAGCGGGACGATAAACGAACGGGGCTGTCTGAGCTTGAGCAATTCCGTCAGCCCCTTGAGCGAAGCCCAGAAATATAAGGTGATCTTGATGAAGGAGCTCATGACCCATACGGCGACCAGCACGGCATCGAATCGCTCGATATTGCGAAACAGCTTTATGTTTTGAATCAGGCTGATGCTCGGATAGGTGAATGTCCCGGAGGCTTTGGCTCCGAACAGCATCGTGCAGGAAAGAACGGACAACATCAGCAGGACGGTGGTGATCCCGACGGCCCCCAGGGCAAACAGCATCGTTCTTTTGGTTTGACGAACATGCCGTACGACCATGGATACCGCCATGAGGTCGCCGAACCAGGAGCTGACGGGGATGATGCCCTCCAGCGGCTTCAGGATGCCGTTTTCCAATACGGGCAGCAAATACTCGGGATGATATTGCTGAATGAGAATCAGATAGATGCCGAGAAAGGTCGACACCGTTACGAAAAAAACGATCTCCGCCACTCGACCGAATACCTCCAAGCCGTGGAACACAGCGTAAGCGCCCATGATGACGCCTGCGCTCAGATACCAGATTTGCGGCACGATGGGGTTAAGCGCAATGATGAAAAACTGCGCGAATTCCCGCAGAACCCAAGCCGTAATGTCCAGAAAATAGAAAATAAACACAAAGGCAAACAAGCCTCCGAGCCAAGGGCCCAGCACTTGCTTGCAGATGCCGATCAGGCTTTTGTCCGGATACATCCGATTCAACCCCATGAAGACAAGCAGATTAAACGCCCCGACGCACCCGCCAACCAGCACAAGAAACCAGGAATTCCTGTCCGCATAGTGGGATAACGCCGCCGGAGCGTAAAGACTGGACGTGCCAATGGTCGAAATGACAATGAGGGACATGAATTGAAAATTTGTGATCGCCACGCGAGGTTCCATATCGTCCCATCCTTTCCGCTGCCCTCAGTATGCGCACCGAAATAGGGTTTTACTCTGAATAGTCTGCAAGACGAGGTGGAACGGTAGTAAGGGAGGTATCGTTCATGAAGCCCTATGCGATTGCCTATTTATTATCCGCCGTCTGGCTCTTTCTCGTGAATTCGTATTTGTCCGACTATCGATGGTATCGATGGGCTGCCATCGGAACTTGGGGCTTTATAGGGGTTGAAGCGATTACGCTGCTACCTGTCCTCGCGTTTATGTTCGCCGCGGATTTGTTCAAGAGAAGAGGCTCGAAGAGCCGGCGCGAATAATTCCCGCTCCGTCATCCCAAGGTAAATAGAACCCAGCCAAGAGGAGAGTGCCTGCGCTTCATGCGTAAAATTGCCCTGTCGACGTTATTAGCCGCCATCTGCTTGTTATTGCCGCCGAGTTGGGCCGGCACGGCCTTCGCAGGAGGAGATTCTCCCTATCACTTCGGGTTCAAGAAAAGCCGAAACGGGACGCTTCCTTCCATTGCGGAAGAGGGCTTTATGAATGTACTTCAACAGCAGGAAGCCATATTTCTCGGGGATACGGAGCGGAAGGAGCTGTTTCTGACCTTCGATAACGGCTACGAGAACGGCTTAACGCCGCAAATTCTGAACGTGCTCAAGGAGAAGAAGGTCCCAGCCGTATTTTTCGTCACCGGGCATTTCGTGAAGGATCAGCCCGAATTGGTGCAGCGAATGACGCAAGAAGGGCATTTGATCGGCAACCACTCGTGGAGCCACCCCGATCTGAGCCAGGTCGGGACGGAAAGAATACGCAGCGAGATGGACAAGGTTCGGCAGGAGGTCGCCCGGCTTACGCCGCAAAAGGAAATGCGCTATATGCGGCCCCCTCGCGGCATCTTCAGCAATCGTATGCTCGCCGCCTGCCGGGAATTGGGTTACACCGGCGTATTCTGGTCGGTCGCCTACAAGGATTGGGACGTCAATCGTCAGCAGGGCTGGCGCTACGCTTACGACAGCGTGATGGCGCAGCTTCATCCCGGCGCGGTCATTCTGCTTCACTCCGTATCGCGCGACAACGCCGAGGCGCTCGGACGAATCATCGAAGGGGCCAGACAGCAGGGCTACGAATTCAAAAGCCTTGACAGCCTCGTCGTGAAAACGTACCGATGAAGCCTCGAAGCGGCGAGGTAGGCCCCTCCGCGGGTCGGCGGCATACGTTTTGTATCGCGCGATCAGATAAGTAATAAAACAGTATTCAAGAAAAAGGCGGCGCGGGGAGTCCCCCAACGCCGCCTTTCTCGAAATCCAATCCGCTGTTCGGAATGTGCTTACTCTGCCGGTTTGTCCTCCGCTGCGGCTTCCCGCTTCGCTTTCAGCCACTTCGGCGCGCCCTTGTTTTTCTGATCGCGGGCGCGATCGGACTTGATCTTGGCCGGCTTGGCAACCGGTTTCGCGGCTGGCTTCCCGCCCGTCGCTTCATCGCGCTTGCCAGCTGCAGCATGCACCTTGGCCGCACGAATGCCTGCCCCCGGTTCCGTCCTCGCGCCCGGCAGCTTACCGGTATCCCGGCGCTCCGCTCCTTGCTTCGCTTCGGCAGCGGCCGGCTTCGGCTCCCGCCCTTGACCTTCGGTCGAGGCCTTTCGTTTCTCCAGCGAAGCCATATATTCGGCCTTCGATTTCCACGCCGGACGTCCTTCCTCGCCAGGTTTCGAACGGCCTTTTCCGCTCGCGCCCTTGCGCGCAAGCCCCTCTTCCAGCGACACGACGCGTCCCTCGTAAAGCATCTTCGGCTCGAACGTCACGCCAAGCTGCTTCTCCAGCTTGTCCACGATAAACCGTTCTTCCGGCGCAATGAGCGTAATGGAGGTCCCTTCGCGTCCCATGCGCGCCGTTCTGCCGGAGCGGTGCACATAATGGTCCGCGTCGAGCGCGGGCTCCATCTGAACGACAAGCGGAAGCCCGGGAAGATCGAGCCCTCTGGCTGCGACATCGGTCGCGATCAGCAGCTTCGTGCGGCCGTTGCGGAAGCGCTGCATCGCCTCGCCGCGCTCCTGTCCTCTCGTGTCGCCATATAGGGCGTCTACCGACAGGCCCTCATAGCGCAGCTTGGCCTGAAGCTCGCCGATTTTCTCCGTATCGTTCACGAATAGCAGCGCCGCTGTCGGCTTCATGTGGCGAACAAGCTTCAGGATCAGGTCGATCTTGTCTCTGCGGTCTCCTTGGAAATACCAGTGACGCAGCGTCGAGGACAAGCCGTTCTCATTCTCCTTACCGGTTACGTCCGAGACCCATGGATCGTTCTGCCACTTTCTCTCGGCTTCCTTCATCGCTTGCGAACGGGTCGCCGATACGAATACCGTTTGACGTTCTCGCCCGCACATCTTCAGCAGATGCTCGACATCATTCTTTCCCCCGAGGGAAAATATCCGGTCCGTCTCATCCACAACGGCAAAGCTGACCGCATGAAGCGACAGCTTGCGGGTGTTGGCCACCTCCCGGACGCGCCCCGGCGTTCCGACGATGAGCGCCGGCTTGGATTTCATCCGCTCAAGCTGCCTTGCCAGCGAAGCGCCGCCGATCAACGCCGTCGCCTTCACTCCGAGCGGCTGGCCGTAAGCCTCCGCCTCCCGCATGATCTGCATGGCCAGCTCCTGGGTAGGCGCAAGCACCAGCGCCTGCACTTCCTTGCGCGAGCCGTCGATCCTCTGCAAGAGGGGCAGCAAATACGCAAGCGTCTTGCCCGTTCCCGTCGGCGAGACGATGATTCCGTCCTTCCCGCCCAGCAGCGCGGGAAGCGCCTGCCGCTGCACCTCCGAAGGCTCCGCAATCCCCGCAGCCTTCAGCTTGTCCGTCAACGCATCGTTAAGTCCCAGCTCCGTAAAGCTCATCAGTTCGTCCCCTCTTTCATACATGCCTTACTTGCGATTCATCAACTTGCCGAACAGCGCGTTGCCGATTCGAGGAAACAGCTGCATAAATTTCGTTCCCACAGCGGCCGTCCACGGCATATCCAGCTCCGCTCTTCTCGTTTCCAGCACCGACACAATTGCCCTTGCGACTTTGTCGGGCGACATCATAAACCAACGAATATTGCGAACGTACCGGCCTTCCGGATCCGCGCGTTCGAAGAACGGCGTATCAATCGGTCCCGGATTCACGGCCGATACGGCGACTCCCCTGCCTCTCAGCTCCTGGCGCAGCGCATTCGTAAAGCCGAGCAGCGCGTGCTTCGTCGCGGAGTAGCCCGCCGATTTTGCGCTGGCCATCTTCCCGGCCATCGAAGCGACGTTCACAATGTGCCCCCGCCCTGCTTGCAGCATCGCGGGAAGCGCCGCACGGGTACAGCGCACCGTCCCCAAGTAGTTCACGTCCATCATCTCCTGAAAATGCGCCATCGACGCATCCTCGACCAGCATAAATTCTCCGAAGCCCGCATTGTTCAGCAGCACGTCGATTCGACCGTAGCGCGCCAGCACCTGTCCGATCACCTCAGCGACCTGCGAGTCCGATTGAACGTCCATCTCATATACCCCATGCTCGCCGGACCTCGACGCGGACCATTGCCGCATCTTATCCATTGAGCGGGCGGTCAGCACGGGAATCGCTCCCCGCTCCAGGAGCAGCTCCGCCACCCTCGCTCCGATCCCGCTCGACGCCCCGGTAATGAGCACGACTTTGCCGAACAGCTCTTCTCTCATCATTTACCCCTCCCGGGACGTTATACGATAACGCGCTGGAACTTTTATTTTACCATGAAAAAAGCCCCTCGCGGGGCGTTCGTCCAGATGTTTATTTGCAATCGGATAGCGATCAAGCAATGAGTACCTGAATTTCCATCTCGCCGATCCCGTCCATAATCAACGGAACGGCAAGCGCTCGCTTGGCCCCCGTTGCGGAAGCGAAGTGGGTTCCCATAATTTTCGGAGGCGTAATGTCCACATGAACGCCCTGATTATACAACATGGTGCTAGCGTTCCCGCTGATCATATTGCCCAATTCGGAGATCGCGCTCTTGCTCATATCGTCGATCTCGGTGATCGCGTAGCCTCCCATCATGGCGGACACGATACGCATGGCAACCGACTCGCTTAAGCCAAATACGATATCGCCGGTCAAGTGACCCGTCAATCCAATTTGAATCCACACGTGGTTTTCCGCGAACTTGATGTCACGAATGGATAGCTCTCCCGTGCTGGGACGAATCTGCACCATTTGCTCGATGACCATCCGCGCGGATTCCAAAAACGGGTTGATGTACTCAGCCTTCATGCCTGAACGCGCCCCTTGTCTGCTTGGATTAAACCGCTAGCCGCAACTGCTTTATCTCATTATACTGAAATCATAGGTACAAGTACACTGATTTTTGTCAAAGGAGGCGGAATCTTGCCGAACATATGGGCCCATATACAGTTTGGTAAAGAAGTCTTAAGGGCTATTTCCACCTCGGATAATTTGGCTCTTACGGAGTGGAAGACCGCCTTCCAGCTCGGCTGCCAGGGCCCGGACTTCCTCTTCTACGATCATTATTTGCCGTGGCAGAAGTCCACCGCATTGAATCAACTCGGCAACCTGATGCACTCCGTCCGCTGCGGCCCATTCCTCTTGTCGCTGTTCGAGGAGACGCGAGACCGCTCCCTCGACG
The DNA here is from genome assembly GCF_042651945.1 of Cohnella boryungensis. Lineage (NCBI taxonomy): Bacteria > Bacillati > Bacillota > Bacilli > Caryophanales > Paenibacillaceae > Cohnella > Cohnella boryungensis. The sequence goes on from NZ_JBHSED010000034.1 coordinate 24,075, forward strand.
ATCCCGCAAGCGCCTATGCGCTGGGTTTTCTGCTGCATCACGCGCTCGACCGGAACCTTCATCCTTTCGTGTTCAGCCGCTCCGGCTTTCGCAAATGGCATCATCAGCGATATGAAACCGCGATGGATTCTCAGCTCCTTTTGCGCAGGGACGGCCTGCATACCGGCTTTACGCCGGTCGCGCCGGAAATTGACACCCAGGGACGCTTGCCCGGAGATTTATCGTCCGGCTTCCTGCGAACCGTTGCCGTTCATTATCCGGCATTGGCGCAGAACATCACGGCCGATCAGCTCGATGGAGCGGTCGCCCAATTCCAGAGCGCGCAGCGGCTCTTCTACGATCCTTCGGGATGGAAGGGACGTCTTACCCTCGGTCATCTCGCGCCGTTCTCCCCGCCAAGGCGAACGCCGGAGTGGGATGTGCTCAACGAAGCGCGCCAGACCTGGATAGATCCGTCCGACCGAACGGTTGTTCATCAAGCCAGCGCCCTGGAGCTATGGGATCTCGCGCTGGAAGACGGCCGCAGTCTTGCCGCGGCCGTTCTGGCCTGGAAGCGGGCCATCGCGAACAACGACGGCGCTCAGGCCGAGTCCCGGCTAAAATCGCGCTTCGGCGAGCTGCTTGGAGACGTCTCCTATGAGACGGGCCTGCCGTGCGGAACCGCCGCTATATGCTTCGCAGAGTCCGTCGTGCCTTCATAGGGCTACTCCCGGTAGGCCATACGCCTAGACAGTCTCGCGCGCTTCCCGCTCGCCTTTGGCGAAGTTAACGAGCGACAGCAGCAAAATTCCGGCCACGAAGAAGAACGCCACGGCTAGCAGCGCGGAACGGCTCGAATCGCTGATCAGCTTCACCAGTCCGAATACCAGCGGCCCCCCAAAGGAGAAAAATCGGCTGGTCAAGCTGAGAAAGCCGTTAAACTCGGCAGTTCTTCCTTCGGGAATCATTTTGCTGAACACGGCTCTTGAGGTCGCTTGCGCGCCTCCCTGCACCATTCCGACCATGGCGGCAAGCAAGTAAAAATGCAGAGCGCTCGTCATAAAGTAGCCCAGCACAACGATGACCAAGTAAACGACCAGCGAGAACTGCAGCATTTTCTTGCTCCCCAGACGATCGGCCAGCTTGCCGAACAGGAGCGAGGAAGGAAAGCCGACGAATTGCGTGATGAGCAGCGCGGTGATCAGATCCTTGCTCTCGATGCCGATCGTCGTGCCATAGCTGGCCGCCATAACGATAATCGTATTAATTCCGTCGAACATAAACCAATAAGCCAGCATGAATTTGAGCAGCTCGGGATATTTCCTGATCCGGACCGACGTTTCCTTCAACCGCTTCAATCCCGTCCTCAGATGATTCGCGATCGTGTCCTCCCGCGCCATCGGCTGGTCTTTCACCTGTCGGAATAGCGGCAGGGAGAAGACGATCCACCAGATGCCGACCGACATGAACGAGATTTGCGAAGCCGCGCTCTGATCCGGCAGCCCGACTGTCTCCCAACCGAGAATCAGCCCCAGGTTTACCGCAAGCAGCATTCCTCCGCCCAGGTAGCCCATGGCGTAGCCCCGCGCGCTTATTCTTTCCCGACGGGCCGGGGAAGAGATGTCGTTTAATAGAGCGTCATAGAAAGTATTGCCCGTGCCGAATCCGACCATGCCGATGACGACCAGCACGGAGGCCAGCCACATGTCCCCGGGTCCTACGAAAGCCAGTCCGAAGCTGGCGCATGCCCCGATCAGGCTGAATACCCGCAGGAACGTCGTCTTGCGGCCGGTATGGTCCGCGATCGCCCCCAGCAACGGCGACAATAACGCGACCAGAATCGCCGCCGCTGTTTGTGTAAAGCTCCAACTGCCATCCGTACCGCCCGCCACGCTGATGAAATAGATAGGCATGACCGCAGCCATCACCGTCGTCGCAAAAGCGGAATTCGCCCAGTCGTACATGACCCAGGCCCTTATTCTTTTTTTGTCGTCCAATCCGTGCCGCCTCTCCCGCTGTTTAGCGCCATTGTCCCCGTATCCTTCGATATGAAGCGTTCCCATTCCTGTCTGCTCCCCCCGCTTTAGCTTTTTTTAATGCAGCCTTAACCTTCGCTTGAACGAATCGCCGCCGGGACGTAAGTGTGATAGAATGGGGGCAGCCCTTGGATGCAAGGGTTATTTCAACGTCAAGGAGGCTATCGGCATGATCAGATCGACCGCATTCATCACTCGACGGGAGCTAACGCCGACAGGAGGTGAAATCTACTATGAGCCATAGCGACTTCAATTTTCGAGAATGCAGTCTCCCCGGCATTGGTCGCAAGTTCAGCCTCGTTACCCGAGGGGGGGATCATCTCGTCATCGTCGTTCATAACGACGAAAGGCGGGAGCTGTTTCATATGGACCCTTCCTCGCCCGACGAAATGTTATCGATGACGGTGCTGGATGACGAGGAAGCCCGCGCGGTATCCGCCATTCTGGCCGGCATCAGCTACAAGCCCAAGCTGATCGAAGCCCAGGAGATGGTGCTGGACCAGCTCGTTATCGAATGGATTCGGATAGAGCCCCAGTGGCAGTGCGTCGGGCGGAAAATCGCGGATTTGGACATTCGCCAGGCGGCTGGCGCGATCATTATCGCCGCCATCGAAAGAAATCACAGCAAGCAGATCAATCCGGGTCCCGACTACGTGATCGCCTCCGGCTCGACCCTTGTCGTGACCGGGGAACGAATGCATCTGAAGGAACTGAGAACGTTTTTAGCCAACGGGAGCCTATAGGCTATGGACACGCTCATCTTCGAGGTTGGCTTGGCCGTGGCTCTGATTACCTTAACCGGCTTTCTGTCCCAGAAGCTTAAATTTTCGGTCATCCCGTTCTACATTCTCATCGGAATGGCCGTCGGTCCGCACGCTCCCCATTTCTGGATTATTGATTTGAGATTTATCGAGAGCTCCGGCTTCATCGATTTTATGGGCCGGCTGGGCATCATCTTTCTTTTGTTTTATCTTGGACTTGAGTTTTCGGTTGCGCGCCTGTTGAAATCGGGCAAAGGCATTCTGATCGGCGGCACATTCTACGTTGGACTCAACTTCCTGTCCGGGCTGCTGCTGGGATGGATCGCGGAGCTTCCGCTGAAAGAAACGCTGGTCGTCTGCGGAATAATGACCAGCTCCTCCACGGCGATCGTAGCCAAGGTTCTGGTGGACTTGAAGCGAACCGCCAACAAGGAAACCGAAATCATCATGGGCATGATTATGTTCGACGATCTGTTCATAGCGGTGCACATTTCTATCCTGACCGGCCTGATTCTGAGCGGAGCCTCTTCGTTCGCCAGCATTCTGCTCGTCTCGTTGACCGCCTTTCTGTTTATTTTCCTGTTTCTGTATATTGGCCGTAAAGTCGTCCGCTATATCGACATCCCCTTGGGCGTCTCTTCGACCGAGCTGTTTCTGCTTACGGTCATGACGTTGCTGTTTCTGGTGGCGGGGTTCTCGGAGACGCTTCATGTGGCCGAGGCCATCGGAGCGCTGATGATCGGACTCGTGCTGGGAGAATCCAAGCACGTCAAGAGAATCGAGCAGCAGGTCATGCCCTTTCGCGACTTTTTCGGAGCGATATTCTTTTTCGGCTTCGGCTTGACCATCGAGCCCTCCACGCTGGGAGGCGCGGTAGGCATGACGCTGCTGGCCGTCGTTCTGACCCTGATCGGCAATTTTGCCGCTGGAATGATCGCAGGGCGTCTCTCGGGCGTCTCTCCGCGGCATTCGTTGAACATCGGATTTACGCTTGTGTCGAGAGGAGAATTCTCGATCATCATGGCCAACATCGGCAAAGCGGGAGGGCTTATGCCCGCCATTCAATCGTTCGCGGTGCTGTACGTCCTGATTCTCGCCGTACTCGGCCCTGTGCTCGCCAAAGAAACGAAAACCATCGAGCGGCTGTTCAGAAGATGGCTGCCCGGCCGCTTCGGGGATGAACGCGCCCGGGACTCCAAGGACGCACCCTGAAGAAACCGCATAAAGAAGCCCGGTCAAGACCTCGTTGCGGGAGGTAATTCCTCCGCCGATGCCTAACCGGGCTTTCTCTTTATTTGCGATATTGCTCGGGAACGTTCCCTTCGTCGGTCAGCCTTCCGCTTCTGGCATCCTCCAGCAGTCCCTCCAGCCAGGCTCGCTCCGTCTCGCTGAAGCTCAGTATGCCTTCGATCAGCCGCACCGCTCCCCGTGGAAGCCAGCTTCCCTTGACGCTCAATACTTCGCGAAGATGAGCGATCCTCGTCAGGCAAGCCTCCAGCTGCTTGGCGATAATCTCGGCCATGCGCGCATCGTCCGCGTGCCGGGCGAAGGGCAGCGCCGCAAACATGGGGTGCTGCGGGACGAAGCTTTCGCCAAGCTCGCCGTAGATCAATTCCTGAAAGGTCGCTTTTCCCTTGTCCGTAATGCGGTAGACAAGCTTATCCGGACGATTGCCCCCCTGAACGGCAATGGTCTCGGCAACCTCGATCAAGCCATCCTCATGCATCTGGTCCACCGCGTAGTAGAGCGAACCGTCGCGAATGCGGAAGGTATGGTGCCAATTGCGGGCTTTAATCGTTTGCCGAATTTCGTAAGGATGATAATTTCGCTCCTGAAGCAAGCCCAGAATAATCAGACGAATTGACATGATCGACTAGCCTCGGGGCAGCGACGGTTCCGGCCGGGATTTGCCGCCCTGCCGGGAAGCCGAAGCATCGCCCGAACCGGTCGGCCCTTGCCCGCCCGAAGCTCCTTGCGGACCGGGGGCCGTCTTCTCCATGCGGGCGCGCCCCATCAGGAATACGAAGATGAGAGCCAGCGCCGGAAGGAGAATGGACCACTGAAACAAGTAAAGAATCGAATCCGCCAGCTTGCCCAGCAGCAGGTTGACGATGTCGGGGGACAAGCCCATTTGCTGCTGGATCGCGGGGTCAAGCAGCGCTTGCCCGCCTTTGATCCGGGCCGCCAGCTCGGGACTCAGATCAGGCAGCGCCTGTACGCCCTGCTGGAAATCGTGCTTCTGCAAAGCGCCGAACACCGTAATTCCTATTGCGGAGCCGATCGTCCGGAAGAAGGTAATCAACGAGGACGCGGACCCCTTGTATTGCGGCGGAACGGCGTTAAGCGTAGAAATGTTCAGCAGCGAGAAGGACACGCCCATGCCCAGCCCGATAATGACCATATACACGGTGATCATGAATCGGCTGCTCTCCATGTCCATGACGAAGCCGAGCAAGTAAGACCCGATCAGCAGCGTAATGGCAGAGATCAGCATGACATCGCGATAGCGGAATTTCGCCGCGACACGGCCCCCGATCTGACTGCTCAGCACTACGCCCAGCATCATCGGCGTCAGCACGGTGCTCGTTTCCGTCGCCGTCTTGTGAAATACGCCTTGAACGAAGATCGGAATGTACGTCGCGCCCGCGATCAATACGCCGCCGTACAGCAGGCTGATGCCCATGCTGCTCGTGAATAGCCGCTGGCGGAAGAGGCCAAGCTTAATAATCGGGTCTTTAGCGGCGCTCTCCGCCCAGAGGAACAAGGCAAGCATAATCGCGGAGCCCGCGAACAGGGAGATCGTGCGGGCGGAATCCCATGCCCAGCCTTCCGTGCCGCCAAGCTCCAGACCAAACATCAAGCAAAGAATCGTGCCGGTCAGCAGGATCGCGCCGGCCCAGTCGATGGACGGCTTGCGGGCCACCCTTGTTTCGTGATATGCCTTGGCGATAAAAAAGATAGACAGGATGCCGACGGGAACGTTGATGTAGAAAATCCAGCGCCAGCTTAAGTGGTCGGTAATCGCGCCGCCCATAATCGGACCGAATACGCTGGAGATGCCGAATACCGCTCCGAACAATCCCATCATCTTGCCACGCTTCTCGGCAGGGAACAGATCGAAAATAATCGTGAAGACGATCGGCATCAAGGCGCCTCCGCCTATTCCCTGCAGCGCCCGGTAAAGGATGAGCTGATCCATATTCTGCGCCATGCCGCACAGGATAGAGCCCAGCAGGAACAGAATGAGACCTGCCAGGAAAAATCTCTTGCGTCCGTACATATCCGACAGCTTGCCGAATATGGGAGTCGCGACGACCATCGCGATCATGTAAGCGGAATAAACCCAGATGAAGCTCTCGAACCCTCCGAGCTTCTTGATAATCGTCGTCATCGCCGTGGAGACGATCGTCTGGTCCAGCGATGCCATGAACAGACCGAGCATAAGCCCTGCTACGACAAGCTTCGTATTGCTTTTATTCACGTCCATATTGTAGTACTTCCTTCCCTGTTATCACTGCGTTCATTACTCAAATTTGAGTACCTCATTTATTTTACTCAAATTTGAGTAATTGTAAACCCTTTGCGCGGACATGCCCAATCCCCTATAATGAAATGAAAGTGCCGACAAATCCTTTTTATGCACATAAGTGATGCCGATAAATTAAATCAATACTTATGGAGGCGAACAAGTGAACATTAGCCAACTGGAAACCCTAGTCACGATCTCCAAGACGTTGAGCTTCCGCAAAGCTGGGGAAATGCTCAGCTTGACGCAGCCCGCCGTATCGGCGCAAATCAAAAGTCTGGAAGAGGAATTCAAAGCCATTCTCGTCGATCGCAATCATCCCGTCACCTTGACGGATCGGGGTCAAGTGTTCCTAGAGCATGCCGAGCGAATATTAGCTATCGTAGAGCAGCTGAAGCAGAAGCTGTCCGACCTGAACGAAATCCCCCAAGGCCAGATCGTTCTAGGAACGACGACGTCTATCGCCATCCAGATCCTTCCCCGGGTTTTGTCCTACTTTCAGAATCAATATCCGCTGATCAAAACAAGCATAAGCTCGATGAACTCCGCGCAAGTTCTGTCCAGCGTAGAGAACGGCACCGTGGATGTCGGCATCGGCTACCTGACCGATCGAAGCCTCCAGGTGGAAACCTCGGTGCTCTATTACGACACATTCGAATTCGTGGTCTCTCCGCAGCATCCCCTCGCAGAGGCCAAAAAAGTCACCCTTAAAATGCTCAAAGACGTCCCGCTTATTCTGCTGTCGCCGGACACGCTCGGACGTCGGTTCACAGATCGGATTTTCCGGGAATACGGCGTCGAGCCTCACATTGTTATGGAGCTGGGAAGCAGCGAGGAAGTAAAGCGCATGGTCGAGCTGAATATGGGCGCAGCCATCGTATCGAAGCTCTCCATCTCAGAGGAATTGCGGCGGGGCTCGCTGAAGATGATCCCCATCCGCGAGCTGGAGGTCAGTCATCCCGTCGGAGTCATGACCAAGTCGGGGCGTTATGTGAATAGCGCGATGAGACAATTTTTGAACGATCTGAAGGGCATGCCCGAGGATCATTTCGTAGGCAGCGAATAAACCGAGACCTTCAAGGAGTGATGACATGAAATTCGACTTGCATACGCACCATTACAGATGCGGACACGCTTCGGACAACATTCAAGACTACATTGAATCGGCGATCAAGGCCGGTTTGCAGGTTATCGGCATATCGGACCATTCGCCGTATTTTGCCCATGAGCACGACCATCCCCAGCCGAACATCGCCATGGCTCGGTCCGAGTTTCCGAACTACGTCGCGGAAGTGCTCAGACTCAAGGAAGCCTACAAGGATCGAATCGAGGTGCTTCTCGGAGTCGAATCCGATTTTTACTCGGATCAGATTGAGCTTTACCGGAGCAGCTACGAGCCCTATCCGTTCGATTACATTATCGGATCGGTTCATCAGACCCGAAATGTCAGCATTTTCAACCGCAATCGTTGGAAAAACCTGAACGAAGACCAGCAGACCGAGGAGAAAAAGCACTACTACGAGCTTATCCGGCAATCTGCGCAATCGCGTCTGTTCCAGGTGCTGGGGCATATCGACGCGATGAAGGGCTACTACCCCGCATTTGCCGATATCGCCGGAGCGGAGGCCGAGATCGACGAGGCGCTCAAGGCCGTAGCCGCCAACGATCTCGCCATTGAGATCAATACGAGCGGCAAAACAAAAGACTGCGGCGGCTGGTATCCGACCGACGCCATTCTGGAACGGGCGCTGCACTTCGGCGCGGACGTTACGTTCGGATCGGACGCGCACCTCCCGAGCCGGGTCGGAGACGAGCTGGAGCTCGTTCAGGAGCGGCTTCGCGAGATCGGGTTCACCCGCTGGGTATTTTACCGGAAGAAGCGCAAGATTGTCGTTCCGATTTATTGAGGAAAGAACGCAAAAAGGAAGCCTGCCAACGGTGGCAGGCTTCAACATTATGAAAAAGGGGGTCTTGTCTTCATCATACCCCGTCTCTGCGACAGTTAGGTCACAGGAATATTTCAATTGTGTAACAAATGGCTCACGGAAGATCGATCAGCATTAACCGCGCGCCTGCTCCGCTGCCGAGCGTCAGCTCCGCAACGTCCTCGATACGCGCCGCATCTCTGCGGGCGAGCCTTGTTTCGCCGTTCACCTCGACCTCTCCCTCTAGAACGAACAGAAACACTTTTCTTCCCGCTGGCTGCTTGTAGTCCATTGAACCCTCAGAACTGATTTCCGTCAAATAGATCGTCATATCCTGATGAACATGAGCGACCTTGCCCGCTTCACCTGCGGAGGAAGCGATCGGCACCCATTTTCCCACAAGGTCGTCTTTATCGAATTCCGTCGTCTCATACGATGGGTCGACCCCTTTAACCGCCGGTATGAACCACATTTGCAGCAGATCAAGCGTCTCCGTCGCGGAGCTGTTGTATTCGGAGTGGAATACGCCCGTTCCCGCCGACATCCGCTGAATGCCGCCCCATCTGGTGACGGCCCGATTGCCCAAGCTGTCCTGATGCTCCAGCTCGCCCTCAAGCACCAGCGTTACAATCTCCATCTCGCGGTGCGGATGCATTCCGAACCCTTTGGTCGGCGCGATCGAATCGTCATTCAATACTCTCATAGGACCGAAAGCCATATTGTCGGGGTCATGATAATCGGCGAAAGAAAAACTGAAATTGGATTTTAGCCAGCCATGGTCGGCGGAATACCGATCCTTTGCCCTTTGTACGTTGATCATGGGATGCACGCCTCCTTTTGCTCTTTCCTTGCTTTATTTCCAGTATAATAACTATTATAAATAAAGTAAACTACTTATTTAAAGTTACTTTTTAAAATTAATTTTATACTTACTTTTTTGAAGTGCGTGTGTTAAAATACATGAAAGGGGGAATCGGTATGGACTATTCCAAAATGTGCCCCAAGTACGAATCGGCTGCTGAGTTGCTGGGCAAAAAATGGACCGGACTCATCATCCGCGTACTTCTCGGCGGTCCTAAGCGGTTTAAGGATATGAAAGAGCAAATTCCCGAAATGAGCGATAAAATGCTAACAGACCGCATGAAGGAGCTTGAAGCGGCCGGGATCCTTACTCGAACGGTGTATCCGGAAATGCCGGTGCGCATCGAATATGAATTAACCGAGAAAGGCCGTCAACTGGAGGAGGTCATTCACTCCATTCAGACTTGGGGCGAAGCGTGGATGTAACGCGAACAATACAAAAAGCGGGCCTATGCAGGTCCGCTTTTTGTTCGTTCTTGTGTCCCCGAAATCCAGTAAATCCACCTGGCGTACAAGCCGCAAAGCAAGCGCAGCAAGGAAGGCAGGAAGAGCAGGAGGATCGCTCCTAGGCCCGCGCTGAACCAAGAGCGCTGAAAGCTCGACCAACCGGGAAACAGCCAGGCCACGGCAACGTCTTTTTGAAACAAGTCGAACGAAAACAGGTTGATGCTTACCAGATACGCGATAGGGGAAAGCAATAAACCAAAGCCGACCGCGGGAATGACAACGGCCAATACGAAGGCGAGAATGGAAATCGGAAATTGGGCGATTCCGTAGCCAAGGCCGCGGTAATGCTGAATGTTGCCCAGCACGCTCAGCCACCCCTTCCAGCCTTTAAGCCTGTCGTCCGAGCGAATATCGGACAGCGTTATGCGTTCGGCGAACGACGCATTCTTAGAACTCTCCCATTTGGCAAGCAAACGGCCTTCCAGGCTTAACAGCTTCCCGTTGACGATAAGCATGCCCGCCAGCACCGGCAGACCTACGAAAAAAACAGCCAGCGGAAGACCGGCGCTCAAGCCGGCGATCGCTATCGCGAAGGCGACAATCCCCCGGGGCAGGCTTCCGATCAAAATTTTCCAGGCGGTAACCGTTTGGGTTATTCTGGATGGTTTCATGTAAATCCCTCGATTTCTCCGTTAATGCCTTTATACCTATAGCATAAGGGAAAACCCCCGCGTCCACCCTTGTCTATTGTTTGGTTGAATACTGGACTTAGGTCCAGTTTAACGGAAACGGTTCGCCGCAAGCTCCAGCTCGCGAATCCGGTCGGCCAGCTCCCCCATCTCCCGGGCTACCTTGCGAACCGAGGCCAGCTGCGATTCGGCGATGCCCGATACGTCCCTCGAACGATCCGCGCTGGACTCGGATATCGCCTCCGTCTGCTCGATCAGCGCCGACAGTTCCTCCAGCTGCGCGCCGATCTCTTGTCCCGCCGAGGCTATTCCCTGAAGCTCGCCTTCCATATTCCGTATGCTGGCCGAGATGGCGTGAAACGCCGCTCCGGCGTCGCGAACCGATTCGGTTCCGCCTTGCACCTCTCGCTGTCCCTCATCGATGCGTTGCACGACCGCGCGAATACCGGCTTGCACATCGCCTGCGACTTCCCCGATTTCTCCGGCTGTACGGTCAGCCTGCAAAGCCAGCTTGCGCACCTCGCTCGCCACGACGGCAAAGCCCCGCCCTTGCTCCCCCGCTCTGCTCGCTTCAATGCTCGCGTTAAGCGCAAGCAGATTTGTCCGGTAGGCGATATCCGTTATCGCTTCGACCATTCGGCCGATATGCTCGGACTTCACATGAAGCTGCCGGGCTTCCTGAACCGACGTCTCGACGAACGACGCGATTTTCTCCATCTGCGCAATGGCGCCGTTCACCGTCCCGTTCCCCTGGGAGGCTTGAGCGGAAGCCTGCTCAGCTACTCCCGCGACGGAGGCCGATCTCCCGCTGATCGTATTCATTCCGCCGAGGATTTCCAACGCGACATCTGCGCCCCGCCTCATGCCGAGCGCTTGGGACTCCGCTCCAGTGGCAACCTCCTTCATCGATCCGGCGATTCGCTGCGCTCCGTCCGCCGCCGTGTCCGCCTCTTCCGTCAGCTGCGCGGCAGCCGCCGAGGTGACGGAGGCGGTCGAACGGATGCCCGACACGATGGTCCGAAGATGGCCCGTCATGACTTGCAGCGAGCGGGAGATCGAGCCGATCTCGTCCTCTCGCCTGCTCAGCGCTTCCGGAAGCTCGCCGGAAAGCTGGCCCTCCGACACCTTGTTCAGAAAGCCTTCGAACGCGACAAGCGGAACGATAATTCGTCTTCTCAGCACAAAGGCAATCAACAGGAAGAGCAGCACGGCCATAACCGCCGCGATTCCGCTCATGCGCACCATCTCGGCACGCACCGTTCCGCTGGCTTCCGCCGGCACAGCGATGACCATTTCGGCGATTTCCGCCCCGTCCATCCCCGCATACCCCGAAGCGACGAGGCTTGTTCGTTTGCCGCCATGCTGAGCCGTCTTGAATGTCATCCGTTCGCTGCTATCGGACCCTCCGGTTTCCAGAAGGCTGGTCACGGACGCGTCGCTGCTCAGCCGCTGCCCCGTCTTCGTCCGAATGCCGATGCCGGCGTTCAGAATCGCGCCGACTCCCTGAATGGCCTCGTCATCCAGCAATCGACCGAAGACGAGAATGCCCGTTGAAGGCTCCAGGCTCTGCTCGTCCGTAATCTGCGAAGCGGCCACGACGGCTAGTCCCCGCGATGTAAGCATGAACCCATGCACATCGGGCGTGCCGGCAACCTTTTCGATCAGAGAGGGGTCGCTTACGCTGCCTGTAAATTCCGGAATATCCCCGGCCTGCGTCAGCACCTTTCCCGAGTTATCGACGGTAGCCACGAAGCTGACGTTGGGGATAATCTCCGGCGATACGTTGATGTTTTCCTCAATCCAGTCCATATCCCCTGCATTCAATGCCAGCAAGTAGTCCTTCCATTTGGCATTCGTAATAACCGAGCTCGACAGCTGCTCTCCCAGCTGGGCGAGCAGTCTGTGCGCGGATTCGCTGACCTCCAGCGCATGCGCTTGCTCGATCTCGCCCAGATCCTCGCTGAGCGTTTTGTAATAAAACCAACCGACTCCCCCAAGCGGCATCATCAGTACGACAATCATCAGCAGCATCACTTGCACTCTCATGCTTGCTCCGAAACGACGGCGGGTTGCCATGTCCAACATCCTCTCAACCGAATCCAAATTCAACTGTATTTCTTTTGACGCGAAGCTCCCCTAATCCTGCCCCGTTCGACGTCATTCCGCACTTTTTTTGCTCCCTTCCGTCCGACAGGAAGTTTACAACTTTGAAACATGTCGTAATAACGGAGAAACATCGTCCTATTAATCTCGGAGATGAACCAATAGGATGCTTACAAGGAGAATGACCTATGAAAAAAAGAAATAGGAAGATAGCGGCAGCGCTTGGCATTGTGATTATAGGAGGAATATGGTATAACGGAGCCCAGTCATCGAAGGCGCTGCCTTCTGAACAAGCTTCGCCGACATCCAGCTTCACGCCTCTGCCCAGCCCGTCCGACGAACCGAGCCAATCGCCGGAATCGCCGAGCCCCAGCGCGTCGCAGGCTCCCGATAAATCCCCGAAGCCCAGCGCCTCTGCGAGCAATCCGCCGACTGCGAAGCCGACAGAGACGAAGCCGACGGAATCAACGCCTCCCACCGAGGCGGTGAAGCCTCCGGTGAAGGAGAGCGCGGCATTCGAACTGCTGGCCGACAGTTTGCCAGGCAGCACTGTGCGCAAAAACAAGCAGGGACTTGCCGTCATTACCAATGCCTCCAGCCTTTATGTGCTTGTGAACAAGCAGCGCAATCTGGCCTCGGATTATGTGCCCAAGGACCTGATCGTGCCCGACGTTCCTTTTTCCTTCTCGGGCGACTCGCCCAAGAAGCAAATGCGGAAAGCGGCGGCCAAAGCTCTGGAATCGTTGTTCAAGGCGGCGAAGGACGACGGCATCAAGCTGAAGGCTGTGTCGGGCTATCGCTCCTACGCGACGCAGAAGTCGATCTTCGACAGCAACGTTAAGCGCAAGGGCGAGAAGGTCGCGAACCGTACTAGCGCCCGTCCCGGCCAAAGCGAGCATCAGACGGGTCTGGCGATGGATATCTCAAGCGCCAGCGTCGGCTATGCTTTGGAGGAAAGCTTCGGAAAAACGAAGGAAGGCCAGTGGCTTGCCAAGCATGCCGCAGAACACGGGTTTATCATCCGTTATTTGAAGGGTAAGGAATCCGTGACAGGCTATTCTTACGAGCCTTGGCACGTTCGCTTCGTCGGCAAGGAAATCGCCGAGGATATTGCGAATAAAAAGGTGACGCTTGAGCAATATTTCGAAGATGCAGAGACAGCGATGGCTCGCAAGGCTTAAACCATACAACCAGGTGAAACTATGAACAGACGCATACTCGTTGCCGACGACGAACCCGGCATCGCCAATCCGATTTCTTATGCCTTCCGCAAGGAAGGCTATGAGGTGGAAACCGTCTACGACGGCCAAGCCGCTCTGGATACGGCTCTCAGCTTTCGGCCTCACGTGATGATTCTCGACGTGATGATGCCGAAGCTGACGGGCTACGAGGTTTGCCGAAAGCTGGACAATCGCACCGATATGGGCATTATCCTGCTCACCGTCAAGAACGATATTGTAGATAAAATCGTCGGCCTTGAGCTGGGCGCAGACGACTATATGACCAAGCCGTTCGATCTTCGCGAGCTGATCGCTCGTGTGAAGGCGCTTCTGCGCCGATTGGAAAAGAAGGAGCCGGAGGCCGAAACGATTGTCGCGGGAGCTTTGACGGTTTATGTGAAGCTGCGAACTGTCAAGGTACAAGATGAAGCCGTAGAGCTTACGCCCAAGGAATTCGATCTGCTCGCCCTGCTGCTCTCCCATCCGGAACGGGTCTACACCCGGGACGAGCTGCTTGATACCGTATGGGGGCTTGAATATGCCGCGGGAACGCGCACGGTCGATATTCATATGCAGCGTCTTCGCAAGAAGCTCGGAGATACCGGACAGGCCTTGCTTCAAACCGTGTTTGGCGTAGGCTACAAGGCTGCCGGAGTCGATTCATGAAAGCCGTCAGCATCAAGGTTAAGTTCAGTCTGTTTCTCGCCCTTCTCCTGCTGCTCACTGTGTTCGTGCTTAGCCTGCTCGTGCTGAGAGGAATCAAGGAGCAGCAGCAGTCCCGGATGGAAAAGGAATTGCTGCAGCAAACGCGAATCGCCAACTTGAGCATCAAGCAGGCCTATATGATCTCTCCTCCCACCGAAGCCCAGCAATTTCTGCGGTCCAGGGGACAGCAATTCGCCATGGATCTGGCCGTGTATTCCGGTCTGCACGTCGTCCTGTTCAACAATGACGGCAAGAAGGTAGGGGATTCCCTTCCTCTCACGCCCCCCTCTTACGACAACAGCGACGCTTTGAAGTACGCTCTAAAAGGAAAAATCGCCTACCAGCGCGAGGACGCATCCGTGCTCTATCTGTCGCCGATCCAGGGACCGGGAGAGCAGATGGGCGTGATCCAGTTCCAGTATTCCCTCGCCGACGATCAACGGTTCTACAATACGATTGCAGGGCTATTCGTACTGACTGGAGCTGCTGTTCTTGGCGTCAGCTTCATTCTCGGTTACTTGTATTTCTGGAGAGCGGCCTCGTCGATCGTGAGGCTGAATCGCGCCGCAGAGCAAATTCGCAAAGGACAGTTTTTGCCTGCCGCCCCCTTAAGGCGCAAAGATGAATTGGGCCAGCTCAGCCAAGGAATTTATTATATGAGCACCGAAATTCAAAACAACATCGCGGGGATGCGGGCCGAGGAGACGAAGCTTCGCCAAGCCGTAACTAAGCTCCAACAGCTGGAGCAGCAGCAGAAGCAATTTATCGGCAATATCAGTCACGAGTTCAAGACGCCGCTTACGTCTATTAAAGCTTATTCGGAATTGATGGAGCTGTATCCGGGAGACTCGGAAATGGCTTCCGACGCCGTTTCCCGTATCCAACTGGAAGCGGATCGTCTGACGGACATGGTAGATAAGGTTTTGCGGCTGGCCGCCTTGGAGAAGTACGATTTCGAGTATCAGCCCGAGCAGGTTGATCTGGATAAGCTGCTGCTGGACCTGATCGACAGATTAAGGGCAAAGGCCGGGCGTTACGATGTCGAGATCATTCCCCTGCTGTCGGACATTGCGATCTGGGCGGATCGCGAAAGCCTCGTTCACATCTTTGTTAATCTGCTGGACAATGGCATCAAGTATAACGTGCCGGGCGGCCGCATCATTGTCTCTGGCCGCGCCGAAGGCGAGCATGCGATCATCGAGATTGCCGACAACGGAATAGGCATCCCCGCAGAAGCGCGGGATAAAATATTCGAGCCCTTCTACACGGTCAACAAAGATCGCTCGCGGCAAAGCGGAGGCACAGGGCTCGGTCTTGCGCTCGTCAAGCAGTTGACCGAAAAGCAGGGCGGCAGCGTGGAGTTGCTGCAGGAAGAGCCCGGAACGGTATTCCGGCTTGCCTTCCCTCTTTTCCATCCGTGCGTAACTAAGGAGGAATTCCCGTGAGAAATAGCAAGTTCGCGGCGGGCATCGTTGCTGCGGTTCTGATTTTCCTTGCCGGCTGCCAGCCGCAATGGAGCTCGAACCGGAACCAAGTCGAAGCCGGCGGCAAGACGATTACCGTGCTGGACAACCCGGAAGCTATCGCCTACCCGAAAACGGAGGTGGACGCTCTCGTCCGATTGGACAATGTCCGCGGCTCGGATTGGCTCAGCGACGATGAGCTTCTGGTCGCTCGCGAGAATAGGGATATGAAGCCTGAGCACGTTGAAGGCGCAGACTGGTATCCGAGCAACGTTTACGTTCATGTGCTGTCCACTGGGCAAGAAACCCCGATTCATGCCAGCGAGGAAAATCAGGGCTTCGCTGTAGCGAGCCCGGACAAAACAAAGGTCTTCTACAAGACCTTCTATCTTCAAAGCAATACCGGCAGAGGGAATCTGCTCGATCTTAGCTCGCGGAGCAATCTGGCGTTTACGAAAGAGGATGCGATTACGATCGATAACGGAAGCTGGATCGATAACGACTCCCTCATCTATTCAACCATTGACGGCACGTTTTATGAGATGGGAACGTCCGATGAGACGCCCCGCAGATTGCTGGACACCGATGAGATGTTTCCCGGCAATCTTTTTCGGATCGGCAGCCTTTTTTATTACACGACCTTGGAGGGCAAGCTTATGAGTAGCTCGTCGGACGGAAGCTCTGCTATCGACGGCGTCAGCAATGTCGTATGGATGCTCCCTTCCCCCGATGAACAAAGATTGGCTCTGGTGAGACGGATCAAATCCGGCAATATGGAGCTGCTCATCACCGACCTTCAAGGCAATACGCTGCACGCCATCGCTCAAGATTCCCAAATCTACGGAATGGCCTGGTCGCCTGACGGAACCAAGCTTGCCTACTCCGGGATTACGCCCAACGGAACCGTTCGGGGCATCTATATCGCCGATGTGTCCGCCGGAACGTCATCTCCGCTCTCCTTGGACATCAAATTCATCTCCGACCCGTTGCGCTGGAATCCCTCCGGCAACCGGCTCATGGTGTCCTCCACCTTGCCCGACGATGACCGGAACCGCAATCGCTCCGTGACTTATCTGGTCAGAGTAAGCTAGGCAGAACCGGGTATTGGCGCTATAATCTAAGTAAAAGTGACGAAGAACGTCCTTATCCTCAAGCCGGGTAAGGACGTTCTTTTGTTGCGTTAAGGGGGGAGTTCGCGATGGAATTCGAGGAAGCTTACGCGGCTTTTTTGTCGCATCATATCCAGCGAAGAACAGGAGAAAGAAGAGGCCGGTTAGTGCATCGCAATTTTCATGGAGAGAAAATGTTTTTGCACAAGGTGTGGTGGCCGTTGAAGGGAAGCCTGGAGGATATACACCCCGAGTTTGAAATATTGGACTGGCGGGGCCGATCTTATTTTGCCGATTTCGCCTGGGTAACGCCATGGCGATTTACGGTTCTTTTCGAAATCAAAGGCTTCGCCAAGCATGTCCGGGATATGGATCGCAACGGGTTTGACAACGAGACGAACCGGGAGGTTTTTTTGCAGTCTCTCGGATATCGCCTCCTTTCCTTCTCCTACGACAATGTCGCGAACAAACCTGAGGTTTGCCTCACTTTGCTGCGTTTGTTTATCAGCCAATTCCAGGCTCCAGCCCTGCCCAGTCCAACAATGGACCCGAGGGAGAAGGAAATCGTTCGCCTCGCGTTCAGGCTCGCGCGCGATTTTCGTCCGATCGATGTTTATCGGCACCTTCAAATCAACTACAGAACCGCCAGGACGCTGATCGACAGGCTTGCCGCCAAGGGCTGGATTCACCCTGTCCCCCGGGGCCGGGAGGAGCGCGGCGTGCTTTACCGATTAACCGACGGCGCCTGTCATTTTTTGCAGTAGCCGGCGTGTGGCGTGTGGCGTGTGGCGTGTGGCGTGTGGCGTGTGGCGTGTGGCGTGTGGCGTGTGGCGTGTGGCGTGTGGCGTGTGGCGTGTGGCGTGTGG